>NZ_LSIX01000291.1:0-1732 GCF_001556475.1 Methylobacterium sp. CCH5-D2
GGCTTGGCCCGGTGCGAGTGCGGCTCGATGCGGCCACCGCCGCCGCCGCGCTCAAGGTCCGCGTCGAGGCCGCGGGCGGCACGGCCGATGTCGGGCGCGATCCGGTCACCGCCATGAAGGCGGTGAAGAACCCCACCGAGATCGCGGGCGCCCGCGCCGCCCATCGCCGCGACGGGGCGAGCGTGGTGCGTTTCCTCGCCTGGCTCGATGCCCGGGCCGCCGAGGGCGGCCTCACCGAGATCGCCGCCGTCGAGGCGCTGGAGGCGTTTCGCGCCGCCGGCGGGGATCTGCGCGACGTCTCCTTCCCGACCATCTCGGGCTCGGGCCCGAACGGCGCGATCGTGCATTACCGCGTAACCCGTGCGACCGACCGGGCCGTTAATCCGGGCGAGCTGTTCCTGATCGATTCGGGCGCGCAGTACCCGGACGGCACCACCGACATCACCCGCACGGTTGCGGTGGGCGCGCCCACGCCCGAGATGCGCGACCGCTTCACCCGCGTGCTCAAGGGCCACGTCGCGATCGGCCGCGCGGTCTTCCCGAAGGGCACGACCGGCGCGCAGATCGACGCGCTGGCGCGGCTCCCCCTCTGGCAGGCCGGGCTCGATTTCGACCACGGCACCGGCCACGGCGTCGGCAGCTTCCTCTCGGTGCACGAGGGCCCGCAACGCATCGCCAAGACCGGTACCGTGGCGCTGGAGGCCGGCATGATCCTCTCGAACGAGCCGGGCTACTACCGAGCCGGCGCCTACGGCATCCGGATCGAGAACCTCGTCCTCGTGGAGCCGCGCGAGATCGCGGGCGGCGAGCGGCCGATGCTCGGCTTCGAGACCCTGACGCTGGCCCCCTACGACCGCCGCCTGATCGACGCGGACCTCCTCGACGCCGCCGAGACCGCCTGGATCGACGCCTACCACGCGCGCGTCCGCGAGACCCTGTCGGCGGACCTCGATTCGCAGAGCCGCGCCTGGCTCGACCGGGCGACGGCGCCGCTGGCGCCCTCCGGGGGGCTCTCCGAGGCGCCCGCGGCCTGACCGCGACGACGCGGGGACGCCCGCGGGCGCGCCGCTCATGCTAGAGACCAGCGCATGATCCGGCTTCTCGCCCTCCTCGTCCTCCTGGTCTCGTCGCCCGCCCTCGCCCAGGGGCTGAAGGCGCCCAAGGACCTTGTCCGGGCAAGTCTCGTGGCCGAGCCCGCGGGCGTGCGGGCCGGCGAGACCTTCTGGCTCGCCGTCCGCATGGCCATGAAGCCCGGCTGGCACGTCTACTGGCGCAATCCCGGCGATTCGGGCCTGCCGCCGGAGGTGGTCTGGACGCTGCCGGCGGGCTTCTCGGCCGGGGCGATCCGTTGGCCGGCGCCGGAGCGGATCCCGGTCGCGACGCTGATGAACTACGGCTACGAGGGCAAGGCGGTGCTGCTCGTCCCCGTGACCCCGCCGCCGAGCCTCGACCCGGCGAGCCCGGTTCGGCTCGCCGCCAAGCTGAGCTACCTCGTCTGCGAGACCGAGTGCGTGCCGGGCGCCGCCGACCTCGCCCTGACGCTGCCGGTGGCGCGGGACGCCGTGCCCGATCCCGCAGCCCGCGACCTCTTCGCCCGCGCCCGCGAGGCCCTGCCGGTCCCCTCCCCATGGCCGGCGCGGCTGTCGCGTGAGGGCGACAGCCTCGTGCTGAACCTCGACGCGGCGGGCCTGCGCCCGGAGACCTTCGGCAAGGCCGCCTTCTTCCCCTATTC
>NZ_LSIX01000292.1:0-1353 GCF_001556475.1 Methylobacterium sp. CCH5-D2
CCCCGCCCCGGCACGAGCCCGGCGCGCATCCATCCTGACCGATTCCCGGTGAGCAAACCGTTCCCGGACCGGGGTGGAGCCGTTCCCGATCGCGCTGCCGTCGGGAACGGCTCCAACCTCCTGTCTTGACGCGCGCTCTTGCGCCGAACCGGCGTCCACGTCGGCGGAGAGCGCTCCAGCCCGCCGCGCCGGGCCCTGGCGCCGACGCCTCACCGGAGCGCCAGTTGCCGGCGCCCGGCCAGCACCGGCTCGTCCGGGAGCAGGTCCGTCTCCCGCCGCAGCACGTCTGCCACCGCCGCGAGGCCGGTCGCGAGGCCCAGGACGGCTGCCAGGATCCGCTCGCTCGCCCGCGCGGCGCGCAGGTCGTCGAGCGCGCGGCCCTCCGCCTCGAAGCGCTCGAGCAGGCGCGCGCCCATGTCCTTCAGCGTCTCGCCCGCCTCGTCGAGACGCCAATCCAGCTCGGTGCTGCGCGCCGCTTCCAGGGCCCGCTCGCCGGATCTGTCCTGGAGCAGCGCGGTCATCTGCGCGAAGGCGAGCACGAGGGCGGTCCGCCCGACGGCGATGTCGCGCTCGGCCGCGGCGATCCGGCCGTCGAGCGCCGCGATCGCGGTGTCGAGCGCGGCGATCCGGGCCTGGACGGTCGCGCGCTCGGTCCTTGCTCCGTCCAGCGTCGTCTGGGCCGCGTCGCGCCGGTCCGTCAGCGCGGCGATCGTCGCGGCGGCCGTGTCGCGCGTCGTCTCGATCTCCGCGTCGGCCGCCTCGAGCGTCGCCTCGACGTCCGCCCGCTCGGCCCGGAGCGCGGCGACCTTGCCCGGGTCGCCGGCCGCCTGCGCGGCCACGATCTGCGCGTCGATCAGGGCCAGCTTCGCGGCGATCGCGTCGCGCGCGTCCGACAGGGTCTCGATGGCCGCGTCCGCCTTCGTCCGCTCGGCCGCGATGGTGCCGTTCAGGGTCGCGACCGTTCCCTGCAACTCGGTGATCTGTGTGGCGAGGGCAGCCTCCCGCGCCGCCGCACTCTCCCGCTCGGCCGAGGCCGCGCCCCTCTGCGCGATCAGGCCGCTGCCGGCCGTGCCGTCGCCGTAGAGTTCGGTGCCGGCGGTGGCGAGCTGGGCCGAGGCGCCGCCGAGGCTCGCGCGCACGCTGGCCGCCGCGCCGGCGATGCGGGCGTCGCTCGCCTCACGCCGCACCGCGTCGATCGCGGCGGCGGCCTGCGCCAAGAGGATCGCCGCGTCCTCGGCGTTCTGCGGCGCCCGCAGGCCGGAGGCGCCGCCCGCGAAGACGGTGCCGACGCTCCGGTAGAGCGCCCCGGGGGAGGCCGCCGCGAGGCCGGCCGAGACCGCGGCGGTGCCGGAG
>NZ_LSIX01000293.1:0-7460 GCF_001556475.1 Methylobacterium sp. CCH5-D2
CCCGAGCCGCAGCCCCCGCCTGGCCCTGCGCCGCTGCAGGTACAGGCTGGCGCCGAGCGCCGCGGCGATCACCGCGAGGGAGAGGCCGGTGGTGAGTG
Organism: Methylobacterium sp. CCH5-D2; assembly: GCF_001556475.1. Lineage (NCBI taxonomy): Bacteria > Pseudomonadati > Pseudomonadota > Alphaproteobacteria > Hyphomicrobiales > Methylobacteriaceae > Methylobacterium > Methylobacterium sp. CCH5-D2. The sequence goes on from NZ_LSIX01000293.1 coordinate 99, forward strand.
TGCCGAGCGCGTAGATCTCCGGCGTCGTCACGGTGGTGGTCAGGCCCTGCAATTCCAGCGGCAGGGTGTTGCGGCCGCCGATGGCCTGGCTGGTGCGGGCGAGCTCGTCGAAGGACAGGGTGAAGCCGAACAGCGCGACGCCGACGAGCGAGGGCCCGAGGATCGGCACCACGACGTGGCGCAGGGTCTGGGCGCCCGTGGCGCCGAGGTCGCGGGCGGCCTCCTCGTAGGCCGGGTCGAAGCGGTTGAAGACCGCGAACATGATCAGGAGGCCGAAGGGCAGCGTCCAGGTGAGATGGGCGCCGAGCGCCGAGGTGTAGAGCCCCATCAGCGTGCCATGCTCCTGCAGCCAGCCCCAGCCGGTTTCGGCAGCCAGCCACTTCACCGCGTCGTCGAGGAGCCGGAACTCCAACCCGATGCCGAGCGAGACCACGATGGAGGGCACGATCAGGCTCGCCACCGCGACCGTGAACAGCGCGCCCTCGCCGGCGAAGCGCTTGCGGAAGGCCAACCCTGCAAAGAACGCGATCCCGACGGTGAGCCCCATCACCACGAGGCCGAGGCGGAGCGAGCGCCAGAGCGCGCCCCAGATGTCGACGATGCCGGAGCCCGCCCAGAGCTTGCCGAACCAGTGCGTCGAGACCCCGTTCATCGGGAAGGTCAGGCCGCCCTGCGGGCCCTGGAAGCTGAGGACCAGGATGGTCAGCGTCGGCCCGTACAGGAAGGCGACGAACAGGGCGAAGAAGGCCGCAAGCGCGTAGAAGGCGGGGGTGCGGGGCCGGTCGGTCATCTGGCTCACAGCTCCTTGCGCAGGTCGATGAGCCGCGTCATCGCGACGATCATCAGCATCACGGCGCCGAGCAGCACCGCGGCGTTCGCGGCCGCCGCGGGCAGCTGGAGCGCCGACATCTGCACCTGGATGATCTTGCCGACCGAGGCGATCTGCTGGCCGCCCATGACGCCGACGGTGACGAAGTCGCCCATCACCAGCGTGATCACGAAGATCGACCCGATGGCGATGCCGGGTTTCGCGAGCGGGATCACCACGTTCCACAGGGTCTGCCAGCCGGTGGCGCCGGCGTCGTAGGCCGCCTCGATCAGCGCGCGGTCGATGCGCGCCATGCTGTTGAAGATCGGCACGATCATGAAGACCGTGTTGAGGTGCACGAAGGCCAGCACCACCGCGAAGTCGGAGTAGAGCAGCCCCTCGATCGGCCGCGCGATCAGCCCCAGCCCCATCAGCGTGTCGTTGACGAGGCCGTTGCGGCCGAGCAGCGGGATCCACGAGATCATCCGAATCACGTTCGAGGTCCAGAACGGGATGGTGCAGACGAGGAACAGCACCATCTGAACGTTGCGCGACCGGACGTGGAAGGCGACGAAATACGCCACCGTGAAGCCGATCAGCAGGGTGAAGACCCAGGTGAGCGCGCAGAACTTCAGCGTCGAGAGGTAGGTCCGCAGGGTCGTGCAGGCGTTGCCCGTGTCGAGGCAGCCCTCGAACACGTCGACGTAGTTCTGCAGCGTGAAGGCGGGGATGATCTCGTACTCGTTGTACTCCCAGAAGCTGACCATCAGGGTCAGGAGGAGCGGCACGAGGAAGAAGAACCCGAAGACCAGCGCCATCGGCGCCGCCTGGACGTAGGCCAGCGCCCGCCGTCGTCGGGTCTTCGCGGCAAGGCTCGCGGCGGCCGGCGCGATGGGCGCGTCCGCGAGGGCGGGCAGGGCGGCCTCGGTCATGGCTCCGCCCCCGCGGGACACCGGGGCGCCCTCACGCCGCGATGAACTCGTTCCACTTGCGGACCATGTAGGTGTTCTCGTCCATCACCGCGTTCCAGCAGGCGACGCCGCCCATGCGCGCCTCGAAGGAGCCGCCGTCGCGGGTGGCGCCGGCCTTCTCCAGCACGCTTCCGTCCGGGCCCTTGATGTCCCGCTCGGCGGGCTTGCCCTCCATCCAGTAGGCCCACTCGTAGGGCTCCATCTGCGCCTTGGCGGTCTCCAGCACCGCCGAGTAGTAGCCCTGGCGGTTGAGGTAGGCGCCGGCCCAGCCGGAGAGGAACCAGTTGATGAAGTCGTAGGCCGCGTCGAGCTTGCGGCCCGTGAGCGTCTTGGGCAGGCCGAAGCCCGAGGCCCAGGCCCGGTAGCCCTCCTTCAGCGGCTGGTAGGTGCAGGCCACGCCCTGCGAGCGCACCTTGGTCACGGCGGGCGACCACATGGACTGGATCACCGTCTCGCCCGACGCCATCAGGTTCACGGACTCGTTGAAATCCTGCCAGAAGGCGCGGAACTGGCCGGCGCGCTTGGCCTCGATCAGCACCTTGATGGTGCGGTCGATCTCGGCCTTCGTCATGTTGCCCTTGTCGGGATAGGTGTAGTCGCCGCTGGCCTCGATCACCATGGCGGCGTCCATGATGCCGATGGAGGGGATGTTGAGGATCGAGGCCTTGCCCTTGAATTCGGGGTTGAGCAGCTCCCGCCAGCTCGTGACCGGGCGCTTGATCAGGTCCGGGCGGATGCCGAGGGTGTCGGCGTTGTAGGTGGTGGGGATCAGGGTGATCCACTCGGTGGCCGAGCCGGCGAAGGTCTTGGCGTTCTGGCCTTCCAGGTAGAAGACCTTCTTCGGGGCCGTGCCCTGGTCGCCGATCTTCTTACTACCCACCTCGCCCCGGGTGAAGACCGGCGTGATGTTGTCGGCCTGCTTGATCCGGCGGGCGTCCATGCCCTGGATGTTGCCGGACGGGATGAGCTTCCGGAGGCTGAAATACTCCGTGTCGAGGAGGTCGAAAGAGTTCGGCTGCGTCACCACGCGCTTGGTCACCTCGTCGGTGACGACGGGGATGTACTCGATGGTGATGCCGAGATCCTCCTTGACCTTGCGGGCGATGTCGCCGGACTGGTTCACGGCGGTGCCGAGGTAGCGCAGGGTCACGGGCTCGGCGGCGATCACGTTCGGGAATCCGGTGATCGGGCCGGCACCGAGCGTCAGCCCGGCGGCACCCGCCCCGCGGAGCAGGGTGCGGCGGCTGAGCTTGATCGTGGTGGTCATGCGGGGTCCTCGACGCAGGTGAGAGAACGGATCAGGCGCTCAGGCGGTGGGCGGCGGCCTCGTCCCAGCCGAGCGGCACGGTCTGGCCGAGGGCGAGCGGCCGGGCGGCGTAGGCGCCGTCGTCGATGATGGCGGTGAGCGCGGCGGGCTCCCGGCCGCCGAGGCCGTCCGCCTCCAGACCGACATGCACGCTGGTGCCCTGGTACTCGATCGATACGACGCGGGCCGGTACGGCCTCGGCGCCCGCCTCCGGACCGAGGCGCATCCGGTCGGCGCGCACGGCGATCTCGCCGGCATCGGGCAGGCGGATGACGTTGTGGCCGCCGATGAAGCGGGCGACGAAGGCGGTGGCGGGCCGCTCGAAGACGGTGCGCGGGTCGGCGGCCTGCTCGATGCGGCCGCCGTTCATCACCACCACGAGGTCGGAGAGCGCCATCGCCTCCTCCTGGCTGTGGGTGACGTGGATGAAGGTGAGGCCGAGTTCCGCCTGGATCCGCTTCAGCTCGGTCCGCATCCGCACCCGCAGGAACGGGTCGAGGGCCGAGAGCGGCTCGTCGAGGAGCAGGACCTTCGGGCCGGTGACGAGGGCGCGGGCGAGCGCCACGCGCTGCTGCTGGCCGCCGGAGAGCTGGGCCGGCATCCGCTCGGCGAGGTGGGCCATCTGCACGAGGTCGAGCATGGCCAGCGCCCGGGCGCGGCGCTCGGCCTTGCCCACGCCCCGCATCTTCAGGCTGAAGGCGACGTTGTCGCGGCAATCGAGGTGCGGGAAGAGGGCGTAGCTCTGGAACATCATCGCGGTGCCGCGCTCAGAGGGCGCCGCGTCGCCCACCGCGCGCGGGCCGATCACCACGTCGCCGGAGGACACCGTCTCGTGGCCGCCGATCATCCGCAGGGTCGGGGTCTTGCCGCAGCCCGAGGGGCCGAGCAGGCAGCAATAGGCGCCGGAGCGGACCTTGAGGTCGATCCCGTCCACGGCGACCGTGCCGCCGTAGCGCTTCGTCAGGCGGATCAGCTCGACTTCCATGCGTCTCTCCCGCGGCAGGTCCAGCAAGGGGCGGGCCAGCCGAGGCACGGATCGGATCCTCACCCCGCTGCGGGCCCCGCGCACGCTCCTCCGAGCCGGACTCACCCCAGTGCCATCAGGCTCGCGTTGCCTCCGGCCGCGGCGGTGTTGATGCTGAGGCTGCGCTCGCGCAGGAGCCATCCGGTCGGGTAGAGGCCGTCCACCGCCGTGTGGACCGGGATCACGGCGGGCGCGCCCTCGGCGACCGCGTGCAGCACCGCTTCGAGCGCGGCTCCTTCCGCCTCGGCGAGGACCGCCGCGCAGCCCGCCGGATCGGGCGCGTCCGAGAGGTCGATCACGGTGCGAACCGATTCGGGCAGGTCCGCGACCCGGCTGCGCAAGACGTCCCTTGCGCAGAGCCGCACCCGGTTGCCCGTGGCGAGCGCGGCGGCGAGCTGGGCGTGCAGGCCGGCTTCCGTCAGCGGCAGGCAGAGGATCGTCCCGCGCGGGAGCAGGTCGTAGCGGTTCTCCTCGCCGACCGGGCCGGGCAGGAGCGCGCCGTGGCCGAGTGGCGAGTGGGCCGCCGTCCGTTCGGCGAGGGCCGCCTCCGCCGTGCGGCCCTCCCGACGCAGCGCGTCGCGCAGGTCCCGCAAGGGGGCCGGGATCGGCGCGTCCGCGGCGAGGCCGGTCTCGGCCGGGCAGGCGGCGAGCAAGCGGCGCAGGTAGAGCGGGCCGCCGGCCTTCGGGCCGGTGCCGGAGAGGCCCGCGCCGCCGAAGGGCTGCGTTCCGACGACCGCGCCGATCATGTTGCGATTCACGTAGATGTTGCCGGCCTCCGCCGCGTCGGCCATCCGCCGGGCTGCGGCGTCGATGCGGCTGTGCGCGCCGAAGGTCAGGCCGTAGCCGGTCGCCGCGATCCCGGCGAGCAGCGCGTCGAGCCCCGCCGCCTCGTAGCGCAGCACGTGCAGCACCGGCCCGAACACCTCGCGCTCCAACGCCGCGAGGTCGGCGACCTCGACGAGCGTCGGGGCCACGAAGTGCCCGGCCGCGGTCTCCGGCGGCAGGGACGGGGCGTGGACCGGCCGGCCCCGCGCGCGCATCCGTGCCACGTGGTCGAGGATGCCCGTGCGCGCCGTCTCCGAGATCACCGGGCCGACATCGGTGGCGAGCCGGGCCGGGTCGCCGACGCGCAGTTCCGCCATCGCGCCCTTCAGCATGGCGAGCACCCGGTCGGCGATCTCCGCCTGCAGGCAGAGCACCCGCAGGGCCGAGCAGCGCTGGCCGGCCGAATCGAAGGCGGAGGCCAGCACGTCGGCCACCACCTGCTCGGGCAGCGCGGAGGAATCCACCACCATCGCGTTCAGGCCGCCGGTCTCGGCCACCAGCGGCACCGGGCGCCCGTCCGGCCCGAGCCGCCCGGCGAGCGCGGCCTGGATGCGCTTGGCGACCTCGGTCGAGCCGGTGAACATCACCCCGCAGACGCGCGCGTCGGCGACGAGACGCGCCCCGACCGCGCCGTCGCCCGGCAGGAGCTGGAGGGCGTCCGGCGGCACCCCGGCCGCGCGCAGGATGGCGACGGCGCGCGCGGCGGTGAGCGGCGTCTCCTCGGCGGGCTTGGCCAGGACCGGGTTGCCGGCGGCGAGCGCGGCCGCGACCTGCCCCGTGAAGATCGCCAGCGGGAAGTTCCAGGGGCTGATGCAGGCGACGGGTCCGAGCGGGCGGTGCGTGTCGTTCGCGAAGTCCCGCCGGACCTCACCCGCGTAGGCGCGCAGGAAATCGACCGCCTCGCGCAGTTCGGCGATCGCGTTCGGCAGGCTCTTGCCGGCTTCACGGATCATCAGGGCCAGCAGCGCGTGGGGCTCGGCCTCCATCCGGTCGGCGGCGCGCTCGAGGATCGCGGCGCGCGCGTCCGGAGGCGTCAGGGCCCAATCGGCGGAGGCGGCCTGGACGAGCGCGGCCTCCACGGTCCGCGCGTCGGCCTCCACGACCCGCCCGACGATGTCGGCCCCGTCGGCCGGGTTCGCGACCGGGCGGGCCTCGCCCGTGCCCGGCCCGTCGCCGAGGAGCGGCCCGGCCTCGGCCGGCACGCGAGCCGCCGCCGCGAGGCCGCGCGCGAGGTCCGCCAGCACGTCCTCGTCGGCGAGGTCGTAGCCGGACGCGTTCGCCCGGTCCGGAAACAACGCGCCGGGCTGGCGGATGCCGGGATGGGCCGCGCCGGGCGGGACGAGCGCCATCGCCTCCGCGACCGGGTCCAGGGCCAGCTCCGCCACCGGCACCGCGGGGTCGCCGATCCGGTGGACGAAGGAGGCGTTCGCGCCGTTCTCCAGAAGCCGGCGCACGAGGTAGGCGAGCAGCGTCTCGTGGCTGCCAACCGGCGCGTAGATGCGGCAGGGCCGGTCGAGCTTGGCCGGGCCGACCACCTCTCCGTAGAGGGCCTCGCCCATCCCGTGCAGGCACTGGAACTCGTAGTCGCCGGGCCGGAACCGCGGCCCCGCCATCGCCAGCACGGCGGCGAGGGTGCGGGCGTTGTGGGTGGCGAATTGCGGGAAGACCGCGTCCCGCGCCGCGAGCAGTCGTCGCGCGCAGGCGAGGTAGGCGACGTCTGTGTGGAGCTTGCGGGTGAAGACCGGGAATTCGCCGATCCCCTCGACCTGGGCGCGCTTGATCTCGGTGTCCCAGTAGGCGCCCTTGACGAGGCGGAGCATGAGGCGGCGCCGCGTCCGCCGGGCGAGATCGACGACCATGTCGATCACGGCCGGCGCCCGCCGGCCGTAGGCCTGCACCACGAAGCCGAGGCCGTCCCAGCCGGCGAGCCGCGGATCCGCCGCGAGCGCCGCCAGGATGTCGAGGGAGAGGTCGAGCCGGTCGGCTTCCTCGGCGTCGATGTTGAGGCCGATGTCCCCGGCGCGCGCCGCCGCGGCGAGGTCGGCGACGCGGGGCAGGAGCTCGGCCATCACCCGCTCGCGCTGTGCGCGGGTGTAGCGGGGGTGGAGCGCCGAGAGCTTGATCGAGATGCCCGGCCCCGCATAAGGCCCGCGCCCCGCCGAGGCCGCGCCGATCGCCGCGACGGCCTCCGCGTAGGCGGCCGCGTAGCCGTCCGCGTCGGCCGCGGTCATCGCCGCCTCGCCGAGCATGTCGTAGGAGTGGGTGAAGCCCCGCGCCTCCCAGGGCGCGGCGTGCGCCAGCGCCTCGGCGATGGTGCGGCCGGTGACGAACTGGCCGCCCAGCACCCGCATGGCCCGGTCGAGCCCGGCCCGCACCAGCGGCTCGCCGCCCCGGCGCAGCAGGGGGGTCAGCGCGGGCCGGGCTCGAC
>NZ_LSIX01000294.1:0-504 GCF_001556475.1 Methylobacterium sp. CCH5-D2
GGGCGGGGCTCTGTGCCTGAGGGCCCGGACCCCGCTCCGAGGTCAGGCTGGCGAACACGCCCGAGACGCCGGGGATCGACAGTACCCGGCCCTCGGCGGCGCGCCGCACCGGCTCGAACCGCTCGGCCTCGCTCGGGTCGATCAGGATCGAGAACATCACCCGGTTGTTTGCATCGACCACCACCTGCGAGAGGCGGCCGGAGCCGGTGAGCGTGGTGCCGGCGGCGTCCACCGTCACGCCCGTCAGCGCCTTCATCACGTCGTCGCGGCTGATCGCCAAGGTCGTTCTCCCGGTGGCGCGAGCAGGTATACCACCTGCGAATCATCCTGCATGTAACCGAGCGCGCCCGGAACACCAGACCCCCGGGCACGGTGCACCGCATCAGCGCCGGTGCGGCGGGATCGCCACGAGGTTGCAGCGCTCCATCGGCCCGCGCACGACGCGGCCGTCGCCGCGCCGGTAGGAGCCGCTCCGGACGTGGCGGCAGCCGGGCGGGCCGGGCG
>NZ_LSIX01000295.1:0-8300 GCF_001556475.1 Methylobacterium sp. CCH5-D2
GGGCCAAGCCCCGCCAGCGCGTCCTCGAAGGCCGCGCGCGGCTCGATCTCGGCCAGCGGCGCCAGGGCCTCGCGCAGGGCGGGATCGATCCGCGGGGAGGTCAGGAAGAGACGCGCCGCGCCCTCCCGCGGCACGATGGCGTAGCCCAGCGCCAGGGGTGTGTGGCCGACATCCGAGCCCCGCAGGTTGAAGGTCCAGGCGAGGTTGTGGGGGTCCGAGATGACGAGGACGTCGCAGCGCGCGCCCTCCAGCTCGGCCCGGACGCGGGCGAGCTTCTCCGCCGCCTGCTCGCCCGCGTGGACGATCGGGTGCGGCACCACGGGGCCGGCCGGGGGCCTCGGCCTCCCGGCCCAGGCGAGATCGACGGGATTCTGCGGCAGGGCCCGCAGGCTCGCCCCGGCCCTCTCGGCGGCGCGCTCCAGGCGGGCGACGCCGTCCGGCGTGTGCAGCCAGGGATCGTAGCCGAGCACCGCGCCGAAACCCAGGTTCTCGCCGATCCAGGCCTCGACCGTCCGCTCCGCGAGCGGCACCACCGTGACGGTCGCGGTGTCGACCTGCTCGGGTGCCTGGAGGGTGTAGCGGCCATCGGCCACGAGGCCGACCTGATCGGCGAGCACGACCGCGGTGCCGGCCGAGCCAGTGAAGCCGGTGAGCCAGGCGAGCCGCTCGGCATCGGCCGGCACGTACTCGGACTGGTGCTCGTCGGCGCGCGGCACCACGAAGCCGTCCACGCCCGCCTCGCGCAGGGCGGCGCGGACGGCCGCCACCCGCTCGGGGCCCTTGCGGTGGCTCGGATCGTCGAAGGTCTGGAAATGGCGGCGCTCGCTCATGCGCCCAGTATGGCCGCCGGGGCCGGGGCCGCAACAGCCGGGGCTCACGATCTCGCGGAGCGTCGGGGGATCCCCCTCGGTGCCGCCGCGGGCGTCAGGGAAAAGGGCGGTGCGCGGGTCGGTCGCCGCGCGCCGGCCTCGCCTCAGGTGCGGTCGGCCGGCAGGTCGGGCGCCCGGTCGTCCGGGGCGCCGTCGTAACCCTCCAGCCAGGCGCGGCGCTCGGGGGAGCCGGCGGGGTAGGGGCAGGCATCCTTCGGGCGGCCGTGGGCCCGAGCTCGGGCGCCTTCCCGGGCCGGGTCGGAGGTCGAGGGATGCCGCTCACTCATGCGGAGAGAATGCGGGCGGGCGGGCGCGGTTTCACGGGCCCGACGGACTCAGCGCGGACGCGCTGCCGCACCGCCGCGACGGAGCACCAGGGCGACCCAGCCCTCGATCACGCCCTTGCGCTCGAGGTGGAAGCCGCGGTGGCGGTAGGTCGAGAGCACGCCCGGCACGTCGCGCTCGATCAGCCCCGAGAGGATGAGCGCGCCCCCGTCGGCGACCACCGCGGTCAGGCTCGGGGCGAGCCGCTTCAGCGGCCGGGCCAGGATGTTGGCGAAGACGATGTCGAAGCGGCGCGGTCGGTTGGCGAGGGCGTGCTGCACGCCGCCGCCGTGGTAGAGCCGCAGGTAGGGCCCGAGCCCGTTGAGCCGGGCGTTGGCGCGGGCGGTGGTGACGGCTTCGCCGTCGAGGTCGCCCGCCACGACCGGGGCGTGGAGCGCCTTGGCCGCCGCGAAGGCCAGGATGCCGGTGCCGGTCCCGACGTCGAGGACATGGGCCGGTCGGCCCTTCTTCAGTTCGCCCACCAGCGCCCGCAGGCAGCCGAGCGTGGTGCCGTGGTGGCCGGTGCCGAAGGCCAAGGCCGCCTCGATCTCGATGGCGAGGTCGTTCGGCCGGATCGAATCGCGGTCGTGCGCGCCGTGGACGAGGAAGCGGCCGGCCCGTACCGGCTTCAACCCCTCGAGGGAGGCGCGCACCCAGTCCTGCTGGTCGATGCTGCGGAACTCGGCGGCGTCGGCCCCGTCGCCGACGACCGGGCGGATCAGCTCGCGGACGTAGGCCTCGTCCGGCTCGTCGGCGAAGTAGGCCTCGAGCCGCCAGGTCACGCCGTCCTCGGCCTCGAAGGCGGCGACCGCGGTCTCGGTCGGGTCGAACATCTCGCCGAGCAGGTCCGTCATCGCGCGCGCCGAGCGCTCGTCGGTCATCAGGCGCAGGACGTGCGTCGGACGGTGGGGCGGCAGGCCTTCGATCATGGGCCGCCTCTACCACCGGGTGCGGCCGCTCGCCACTCCTCGCCCGCCCCGTTCGATTCGTACCGACGCCTGCCTGATGCGACGGCACAACGGTCATATGATGTTCGTATGTGCCGCGGAACCGGGCAGGGGATGCCGCGTTGCTCGTGGCTTTCTCCGAGTCGCTTCGACCGTCGAGGGTGGGTGCAAGCGTGACCAAGACCAGACGATCCGTCCAACGCGGGCCGGTTGTCCTCAACGACAATACGATCCTGTCGAAGGCCCGACGCCCCCATGCCGAGCATGCCGCGTCGAGCCTTATGGAGACGCTGGACGGGCCTCTGCCCGGCACGCTGCTGGTGCAGCTGAGCCGCCTGCACAGGTCCGAGCAGGCGCGGCTTTCCGCGACGGAAGCGGGCCCGGCCGAGATCGCCGATGGCCCGCGCCGGGGCTGACCTCGATCACGCGTAGGCGTAGGGCCCGCCGCGGCGCAGCGCCCGCTGGTAGGCCGGCCGCGCGTGGATGCGCGCGAGCCAGTCGCGCACCCGCGGCCCGGCGCCCGTGCCGCGGGCGGCGAAGGCCTCCAGCGGGAAGCTCATCTGGATGTCGGCGGCGCTGAAGCCGTCGCCGCAGAACCAGGGCGCACGCGCCAGCTCCGCTTCCCAGTAGGCGGCGTGGCGCTTCAGGTCCGGGTCGATGAAGCCGGCCTGCACCTTGGCGGCGACCGCCCGCACGATCGGACGGATCAGCGCCGGACTGCCGGGCGCGAGGCGCCCGAAGATCAGCTTGAGCAGGAGGGGCGGCATGGCCGAGCCCTCCGCGTAATGCAGCCAGTAGGTGTAGCGCCGCCGCTCGGCCTCGCCCGTCGGCACCAGCGCGCCGCCGCAGCGGCCGGTGAGGTACTCGACGATCGCGCCGGTCTCGGCGATCACCGCGCCGTCCTCCACGACGACCGGCGACTTGCCGAGCGGATGGATCGCCGTGAGTTCCGGCGGCGCCCGCATCGTCCGCGGGTCGCGGGCGTAGCGCTCCACCGCGTAGTCGAGGCCGAGTTCTTCGAGGAGCCAGAGCACCCGCTGCGAGCGGCTGTTCTCCAGATGGTGGACGGTGATCATCGGGCCTCGTCGAGGAACGCGCGCATCAGCGTGTGGGCGATCGCCATGGGCGGGGGGGCGAACAGGTTCTCGGGGTGGCGCCGCTCCAGCATCGCGCGCACGCTCTCGCGGTCGAACCAGCGCGCGTCGGCGAGCTCGGCCGGGTCGGTGACGATCGCCCCGTCGAGCCCTTCGGCGATGCAGCCGATCATCAGCGAGGAGGGGAAGGGCCAGGGCTGCGAGGCCAGGTAGGTCACGTCGGCCACCCGCACCCGCGTCTCCTCGTAGACCTCGCGGGCGACCGCGGCCTCGATGGTCTCGCCGGGTTCCAGGAAGCCGGCGAGGCAGGAATACATCCCCTCCTTGAAGTGCGCGCCGCGCCCGAGCAGGCAGGTGTCGCCGCGCCGGACCAGCATGATCACGACCGGGTCGGTGCGGGGGAAGTGGTGCGCGCCGCAGGCCGCGCAGGCGCGCCGGAACCCGCCGGCCTCGACCGCGGTCGGGGCGCCGCAATTGGCGCAGAAGCCGTGGCGAGCATGCCAGTCGAGCATCGACTTGGCGGTGGCGAGCAGACCCAGTTCCTCGGGCTCGACCGCGCCCTCGGTGGCGATGCTGCGCAGGTCCTGCGCGGCGAGGCCGCGCGCTTCCAGGGCCGGCACGGCGTCGGGATCGAGGCGTCCCGCGAAGACCGGGCGCCCGTCGAGCGTGCCGAGAAAGATGCGGGCGGTGGGCTCGGTCCCGTCCAGCGCGGCGGGGTCGAGGACGGCGCTGCCGGCCCGGAGCACGAGGCGGTCGCCGGCCAGCGCGACGAGGCGCGCGGCGGGGGAGAAGTCCGGCACCGCACCCTCCGGCTGTTCCGAGGAGTGGCGCAGGAGGCGGCTGCGGGCGAAGCCGAGGGTGGCGGAGGGGTCCGGCATCTGTGTTCTCACGGGGGTCTCACGCGGCCGCGAACAGGGCGCCGGCGCGCTCCAGAAGCTGGGCCCGGGCGTGAGCCGGGTAGGGACGGCGCTCGCCGTGCCCCCAGACCGGGCCGGGCCAGGCGGGATCCGAGCAGAAGCGCCCGACCACGTGGACGTGCATCTGCGCCACGACGTTGCCGAGGGCCGCGACGTTGACCTTGTCGGGCTTGGCGAGGGCCTGCATCACGCCGACCGCGATGCGGACCTCCTGCCAGAGCGTGGCGGAATCCTCGGGGGTCAGGTCGGTGAGTTCGCTCACCGCCGGCCGCCGCGGCACCAGGATCAGCCAGGGGAAGCGGGCATCGTCCATCAGGAGGACGCGGGCGAGCGGCAGGTCGCCGACCGGAACGGTGTCGGCGGCGAGGCGGGGGTCGAGATCGAAGGCATCGGTCATGCGGGGATTGTAGGGCGCCGGACGGTCGGCCGCGATGGCGGGACACGCGCATTGCGGCGAGCCCCGCCCGGCATCCCGGGCCGGCGCGCCGGCGCCTAGAGCGCCGGCCGCGCGCGTTGGCGACCGACGACGATCGTGTCCGCGTTCAGGAGGCCGCTCCCGTCGGTGCGGGCGAAGACGACCACGTGGGCGCCGGGCACGAGAAGCGCCTTCTCACCGGGCCCGATCTGGGTCGTCGGCGTGTTTGCGGACAAGTCGAACTGCGTATCCCCCTCGGGATTGTGCAGGCGGACCCTGACCGGATCGCGCCCGTCGCGCGTGACGACCCAGCCGGCCGTGAGGGTCGCGCCGGGCTTCGTGTCCCAGGGCTGGCGGCCGGCCTCGAAGCCGCGCTCCGACGGGGAGTAGATGACGACGCCCTCCACCGGCTCGCCGGGGGCCGAGAGGACGCTGAGATAGCTCTCGGGCTTGATGTCGCGCACGACGCTCGCGTTGGCGATCAGCATGCGCGTCTTCGGGTTCATGTAGGCGGTGATCGTCCCACCGCCGTAGGGCCGCATCACCAGCGTGTCGTTGGTGCGCATCTCCACGGTGCCGCGCAGGCGGGCGAGGGGGTTGTCCGCCATGACCGAGCCCGCCAGGGCGGGCGAGAGGGCAGCGAGAAGGCCGGCGCAGAGGCCGGCGAGACGGTGTCGCATCGAGTCAGGCGCTCCCGGTGGCGCTGCCGCAACGTGCCTGTCCGGCGCCGGTTCCCGCCGGCTTCGCCGCGCACCTCAATGCGCCATCAGCACCGGCAGGTCGGCATGGGCCAGGAGATGGCTGGTCGGGCCGCCGAAGATCATCTGGCGCAGGCGGCTCTGGGTGTAGGCGCCCTTGATGAGCAGGTCGCAGCCGTAATCCCTGGCCTCGGCCAGGAAGGTCTCGCCGGGCGTGCGCCGCCCGGCCGCAAGCGCCCTGTGGTCGGCAGCGATCCCCTCGCAGGCGAGCGCCCGGGCAAGGTCCTCGGCGCTCGGTCCCGGCACGGTGCCGCCCTCGACGCTGAGGACGCGGACGCGCTCGGCCCTGTGCAGGAACGGCATCGCGAAGGCCACCGCCCGGGCGGTCTCGGTCGAGCCGTTCCAGGCGATCAGGATCGCCCGGCCGAGCTCCGTCGGCGCGGTCGGCGGCGCGAGCAGGATCGGGCGACCGCCCTCGAAGAGCGCGGTCTCGAAGGTCGCCATGCTGGGGGAGGTGTCCTGGGAGCCCGGCCGCCCGACGACCGTCATCGAGAACAGGCGGGCGTACTGGCCCAGGAAGCCGTCGCCGGCCGGCACGTCCTGGCGCCAGCGGTAGCGGGGCCCGGCGCCGGCCACGTTCTCGGGCACGCAGAGACCGTCGCGGGCGTGGCGGGGGATGCCGGCCCGGTCCATGAAGGCGACGAAGCGCCCGCCCGCCTCCTCGGCCTCGGCCCGGTCGGCCTCCTCGTCGCGCAGCCAGGTCATGCCGCCGACCATGTCGACGGGCACGTACTCGGCGAGCGCCGGGCGCAGCGACACGCCCTCGATCAGGCTGCCGAAGCGCTGCGCCACGAGGCGCGTCGTCTCGAAGACGGAGGGCAGCGCGTCGTGCAGCGCCACGGGTACGAGCAGGGTCTTCATGGCCGGGTCCTCAAGCCTGCGGCGTTCGGGCCGGAGGCTAGTGCGGTTCCGGCCCGCGGAAAACAGAGGTCCCGCGACCGCGCACAAGGTTTGGGATCCGGCCCGCCCCGCCGGGCGCCGGGTCGAGGCGGGCGCGGAGCGCGCGGGTCGCCGGGCGCTCGACGAGACGGTAGGTCAGGACCGCCGCCGCGACGCTCAAGGCGATCATCAGCGCGCCCACGCCCCAGGCGCCGAGCGGCGCGGCCGGCCCGGCGCGCGCCACGCCCTCCCGGACCGCCCGCAGGCAGAAGGGATGGACGAGGTAGAGCGCGTAGGACGCGTCGCCGAGCCGGGAGAGCGGGCCGATCCAGGCCGGATCCCAAACCTTGTGCGCGGGGCGGGGGTCCCCGAGAGCGAAGGCGGCGACGAGACAGGCCGCGGGAAGTCCGGCCAGGAGCGGGCGCGCGAACCCCGCGACCTCGCCGCCGCCGACGAGGGCGAGCCCGCAGATGCCGGCCGCCGCGAGCGCGAGCCGCGCCGGCGGGGCGAGCCGGAGCCCCGCCTCCCATATGAGGGCGACGGCGGCGCCGAACAGGAATTCGAGCACGATCGGATCCGACCAGAACCGGAGCGCCGCCGCCGCCGGTTCCGCCAGCCGACCGTACAGCACGAGCCCCGCCAAGGCGGCGCCGGTCCAGGCGACCGCGGCGCGCCGTCCGCGCCCCAGGCAGAGCGCGAAGAGGGCGTAGAACAGCATCTCGTAGTTCAGCGTCCAGCCGAGCCCGTAGAGGGGCTGCAGGCTGCCGTCCGGGCGGGCCGCCGGCCAGAACAGGAACGAGGCGGCGAGATAGGCGGGGTCCCCCGCCGCGGCCCCGGCATCGCCGAGGCCGCGCGGCAGGACGAGCGCCACGGCGAGGTAGGCGAGGGTGACGAGCCAGTAGAGCGGCACCACTCGGGCGACCCGGTGCGCGAGGAAGCGGCGCCTTCCGCCGGGACCCTCGTAGGCCGGCCCGGTGGCGTGGACGATGATGAAGCCGGAGATCGCGAAGAACACGTCCACGCCCGCCCACAAGGGCAGCTGCGCGAGCGCGTCCGCACCGAGGCCGAGCGCCGCCAACTCGTGCCGCAGGTGGTGCAGGACGACCATCAGGGCCGCGGCTCCGCGCAGGACCTGTATCCCGTGAAGTCTCATCTCAATCCCCGCACGACCCACCGGAACAAGATGAAAATCCTCCGCGCGAGCCAGGAACAAAGCCGCAGAACCTCCGTTCTAGGCGAGAAGCGAAGCCGTCATTCCGGACGGCTCCAGACCGCGCCGCCGTATGCAGGCCGGTCACCGCCCAGTTTGTCTTTATTCGAGGTTTGCGATGTTCAAGACGTATGCTGCCGCCACCGCGCTCATGGTCGCGGTCTCCGCCCCCGCAATGGCGCAGGGCATGATGGACTACCGCGTCCAGGCCATGCAGGCGAACGCCTTCGAGATCCAGGCTGGCCAGATGGCGCTGGCCAAGTCCCGTAACCCGCAGGTCCGCGCCTACGCCAAGGAGGCGGTCCGCGATCACCGCGCCGCCAACAACGCCCTCATGGGCGGCGACATGAACGGCCCGATGGCCGGCCCGGGCGGCCTGATCGGCGCGCCCCTGGCGGTCGCGGGCGGCGCGGTCGGCGCGGCCACGGGCGCGGCGGCCGGCGTGGTCGGCGGCACCCTCCAGGGCGGTCCGGTGGGCGGCCTCGAGGGCCTCGGCAGCGGCGCGGCCCGCGGTGCTGCGGTCGGCAGCCGCGTCGGCGGCATGGACGTCGACACCACGGCCGGCACGATGGTGCAGCCGAGCCCCGAGCAGCAGGCGATGCTGGCCGAGCTCTCCGCCACCCCGGCCGGCCCGCGCTTCGATCGTCTCTACGTCAGCCAGCAGCTGCGGTCGCATCAGATGGCCATCGGCATGACGCAGGCCTACGCCTCCTCGGGCCCGAACCCGGCGCTGCGCGCCTACGCCCAGCAGGCGCTTCCGGTCTACCAGCACCACTATCAGGAGGCCCAGCGTCTCCCGGGCGCCCGCTCGATGTAATGATACGGCGCCCCGGCCTCCGGGCCGGGGATCGCTTCGGACTGCGCGAGAGCGGCGGGCGGCAGCGCCC
>NZ_LSIX01000003.1:0-204 GCF_001556475.1 Methylobacterium sp. CCH5-D2
CCCGGGGCGGCTCAGAGGCCGGCGAGGACGCCGGCCGAGCCCCAGAGGGTCAGGCCGAGACCGGCGACGAATGCGCCGATCATGCCGTACGAGAAGGCCTTCATCATCGTCTGCATGCCGTGTTCCCCTCAGCAGCGGTTCCCGCCCGCGGTCTGGCCGTACTGCTTGACCGGGAAGTTCTGCTGGTTGGCGTTGCCCTCGGCC
>NZ_LSIX01000029.1:0-5624 GCF_001556475.1 Methylobacterium sp. CCH5-D2
CACCAGGACTCGCTGCTCGCCGAGGTGCCGATGCAGGCGCGCGGGCCTGTATCGCAGCGCAGGATCACGCCGCCGACGCGCGCCTGCATCGGCACCTCGGCGAGCAGCGAGTCCTGGTGGAGGTTGAGCGCTGCCGCCTGCGCGTCCCGGAGCCGGGCCTTGCCCAGCGCCTCGGCCGCGAGCCCGACCAGCGTGAACCAGCCGACGGGCGGCCGGCGTTCGCCCGAGCCGATCACGATGCGGGCGGGGGCCCGGCAATCCAGGCTCATCCGGTCGGCATGCGCCGCCCGGAACACCGCGCCCGGCTCCGCCCGGCCGGCGAGCGAGGCGCCAGTGACGCGGATCACCCGGGCCGCGAGCGCGTCGCAGGAATCGGCCCGCGCCGGCCGAGCGGCGAGGCAGGCGAAAGCGAGGAGGAGCGGTGCGGCGCGCATGGCACCGATGTAGACCGTGCCCGGCGCCGCTGAATAGGGGCCGAACGCGCGGAAGGCGCCGCCCGCTGCCGGTCGGCGCCTTCCCGTGGATCCTGAGGCGGGAGCGGCCTCAACCCGCCTTGTTGAGCTGCACCGCGACGAAGCGGGTGACGCCCTTGCCGCTCTTCACCCGCATCAGCACCGCCTTGCGGCCGGCGCTCTCGGCCGAACGGATCTGCGCCGCGACCTCCGAGGGCTTGCTGACGCTCTGGCCGCCGACATCCAGGATCAGGTCGCCCTGCTCGATGCCCTTGGCGGCGGCCGGCCCGTCCGGATCGACCTCGACCACCGCGACGCCCTGGTCGGCGAGGCCCACCTCGGAGGCCGGCGCGAGGCTGAGGCCCAGCCGCGGTTGCCCGTTCGTTTCCGAATCGCCCCGGCTCGCCACCTTGCCGTCGCTCGGCAGCGAGCCGAGCGTCACCGTCGCGGTGTCGGCCTTGCCGCCGCGGAGGTAGGCGAGATCGACCTTCGCGCCGGGCTTGAGGCCGGCGATCTTGCGCGACAGCTCCTTCGCATCGTTGATCGGGTCGCCGTTGACCTTCTCGATCACGTCGCCGGACTTCAGGCCCGCCTTAGCGGCGGGCGTGCCGTCCTCGGCGTGATCGACGAGCACGCCCTTGGGCTTCGCCAGACCGAGGCCCTCGGCGATGTCCTGCGTCACGGGCTGGACCTGCACGCCGAGATAGCCGCGGGCGACCTTGCCGTCCGTGCGCAGCTGCTCGACCACGGCCTGCACCGTCTCGGCCGGGATCGCGAAGGCGAGGCCGACGCTGCCCCCCGAGGGCGAGGCGATCGCGGTGTTCACGCCCACCACCTCGCCGTTGACGTTGAAGGTGGGGCCGCCCGAGTTGCCCTTGTTGATGGGCGCATCGATCTGCAGGAAGTCGTCGTAGGGCCCGGCGCCGATGTCGCGGCCGCGGGCCGAGACGATGCCCGCCGTCACCGTGCCGCCGAGGCCGAACGGGTTGCCGATCGCCACCACCCAGTCGCCGACGCGCGGCGCGCCCTTGCCGAACTGGACGTAGGGGTAGCTGCCGGCTTCCTTGATCTTCAGAAGGGCGATGTCGGTCTTGGAATCCTTGCCGATGACCTTGGCGTCGAGGGTGCGGCCGTCGTCGAGGGTGACCTGCACGGTCTTGCCGTGGTCCACGACGTGGTTGTTCGTCACCACGTAGCCGTCGGCCGAGATGATGAAGCCCGAGCCTACGGCGCCGCGGCTGCCGCCCCGCTGCTGCTGGCCGCCCGGCCCGCCGTTCTGGCCGAAGCGGCGAAAGAACTCGCGCAGCTGCGGCGGCACGTTCTGCATGTTGCGGCCGCCCTGGCTGGGGCCGTCGTCGTCGTCCATGCTGGCGGTGTCGTCGAGCTTGACCTTCACCGAGACGACGCCGGGCTTCACCTTGTCGACGATGTTGGCGAACGAGCCCGGCGGGTGCTCGGGGGCCTCGATCGGGGTCTTGGGCAGGGCCTGCGCGTAGGCCGGGGTGGCGGCCGGCAGGTAGGCGCCGCCGATCGCGCCGCCCGCCAGAAGCGCGGCTGCGGCCACGGAGGCGAGGGCGCGGCGGTGGGTACGGGTCTCGGGCATCGGGGTCTCCGGTCGGAAAGCTGTGCGCCGCGCGGGCGGCGATGACGCTGTCCTAGACCCCTGCCCCTGACCCACCGGTGGCGGGCGCATTACGGTTTGGTCAGGTTCGGGCTTGGTTCGGGCGCTCCCGTCGCGCAAACAGCGCGCGCAACCCTGGGAGACGCCGACACGTGGCCTGGATCCTCCTCCTCGTCGCCGGTCTGCTCGAGACCGGCTGGGCTATCGGCCTCAAATACACGGAGGGCTTCACGAAGATCGTGCCCTCGGTGCTGACCCTCGCCGCGATGGCGGCGAGCGTGGTTCTGCTCGCGATCGCGCTGCGCACCCTGCCGGTCGGGACCGGCTACGCGGTCTGGACCGGCATCGGCGCGGTCGGCACCGCGATCCTCGGCATCGTCCTGTTCGGCGAGCCCGCGACCGCCGCCCGGATCGCCTGCATCGGGCTGATCGTGGCGGGGATCGCGGGGCTCAAGTTCGCGGGCTGAGGCCTCAGCCCTCCAGCCGCGTCAGCGCCTCTCGGATCTTGGCCAGCCGCTCGCTTTCCGCCTCGCGGCGCTCGCGGTTCTCCTCCACGATCTCCTCGGGTGCGCGTGCGATGAAGTCCGCGTTGCCGAGCTTGCCGTCGATCTTGCGGATCTCGCCCTCGGCCTTGGCGGCCTCCTTCCGGAGGCGCGCGACCTCGGCGGCCAGATCGACGATCCCCTCCAGCGGCAGCGCGGCGACGCTGCCGCGCACGAGCAGTTGCACGGCGTTCTTCGGGGCGGCGTCCGCGAAGGCGATCTCCGAGAGGCGGGCGAGGCGCACCAGCGTGTCGCGCCATGCCTCGATCCGGGCCCGCACCTCGGGGCTCGCACCGACGATCACCAGCGGCACCTGGGCGGCGGCCGGCACGCTCGTCTCGGAGCGGGCCGAGCGCACCTCCGTGACGAGATCGACCACGAATCCGACCTCCGCCTCGGCCCCCGCGTCGGCGAGACCGGCGAGCGCCGGCCAGGGGGCCAGCGCCAGCAGGCCGCGCCCGGGCAGGTCCGCGCCCTTGATCGCCCAGAGCTCCTCCGTGAGGAAGGGCATGAACGGGTGCAGGAGCTTGGCGATCTGGTCGATCAGGAAGGCGACGCTCGCCTGCGTCTCGGCCTTCAGGCCGGCCTCGACGCCCTCACCCTGGAGCACGGGCTTGGCCAGCTCTAGGTACCAATCACAGAAGATGTTCCAGACGAAGCGGTAGGCGGCGGTGGCCGCGTCGTTGAAGCGGTAGGCGTCGAGCGCGCCCTCGACCTCCGCGACCGCGCGGGCGGCCTCTCCGAGCGCCCAGCGGTTGACCGGCTGGCGCACGGCCTCCGGCCGAAAGGCGGGATCGAGCCGGCAGCCGTTGAGTTCGGCGAAGCGGGCGGCGTTCCAGAGCTTGGTCGCGAAGTTGCGGTAGCCCTCGACGCGGTTGACCGCGAGCTTGATGTCGCGCCCCTGCGCGGCCATCGCGGCGAGCGTGAAGCGCAGCGCGTCGGCGCCGTACTGATCGATCAGCCCGAGCGGATCGACCACGTTGCCCTTCGACTTCGACATCTTGGCGCCGGACGCGTCGCGCACCAGCGTGTGCAGGTAGACGGTCGCGAAGGGCACCCGGTCGGTGACGTGCAGGCCCAGCATCATCATGCGGGCGACCCAGAAGAACAGGATGTCCTTGCCGGTGACGAGGGTGCTGGTCGGGTAGAAGCGGGCGAGTTCCGGCGTGCTCTCGGGCCAGCCGAGCGTCGAGAACGGCCAGAGGCCCGAGGAGAACCACGTGTCGAGGACGTCCGGGTCGCGGGTGAGCGCGACCGGGCGCCCGCGCGCGGCCTCGGCTTTCTCCAGCGCCCCGGCCTCGTCCAGCGCGACGTAGACGCCGCCCTCGTCGTCGTACCAGACCGGGATCTGGTGGCCCCACCAGAGCTGGCGCGAGATGCACCAGGGCTCGATGTTCTCCAGCCACTGGAAGAAGATCTTCTCGTAGTTGTCCGGCACGAAGCGGGTCTGCCCGTCGCGGACCGCCTGGAGCGCGCGCTCGGCCAGCGGCTTGACGTTCACGTACCACTGGTCGGTCAGATAGGGCTCGATGACGACGCCCGAGCGGTCGCCGTGCGGCACCGCGTGGGTGTTCGGCTCGATCTGGCGCAGGCGGCCACGCTCCTCCATCAGGGCGACGACGCGCTTCCTCGCCTCGGCCCGGTCGAGGCCGTGGAGCGCCAGCGTCTCGGCCTCGGGCGCGGCATCGGCCAGGAAAGCCGCGTTGCCGTCGATGAGGATGCGCGCTTCGGGGTCGAGCACGTTGATCAGCGCGCAGCCGTGGCGCTTGCCGACCTCGAAGTCGTTGAAGTCGTGCGCCGGGGTGATCTTCACCGCGCCGGTGCCCTTCTCGGGATCGGAATATGTATCCGCCACGATCGGGATCAGGCGGCCGACCAGGGGCAGGCGCACCCTTTTGCCGACGAGGGCCGTGTAGCGCTCGTCCTCCGGGTGGACCGCGACCGCCGTGTCGCCCAGCATGGTCTCGGGCCGCGTGGTCGCGACCGTGATGACCGCGCCGGTCTCGGCGCCGCCCTCGTCCACGACCGGGTAGTCGAAGTGCCAGAGGTTGCCCTTGGTCTCGATCTGCTGAACTTCGAGGTCCGAGATCGCGGTCTGGAACTTCGGATCCCAGTTCACGAGCCGCTTGTCGCGGTAGATCAGCCCCTGCGCGTGGAGGTCCACGAACACCTTGAGGACGGCGGCCGAGAGGCCCTCGTCCATGGTGAAGCGCTCGCGCGACCAGTCGCAGGAGGCGCCCAGCCGCTTGAGCTGGTTGACGATGGCGCCGCCCGATTCCGCCTTCCAGGCCCAGACCCGCTCCAGGAAGGCCTCGCGGCCGAGCGAGCGGCGGTCCGGCTCGCCGTCGGCGGCGAGCTTGCGCTCCACGACCATCTGCGTGGCGATGCCGGCATGGTCCGTGCCCGGTTGCCAGAGCACGTCCTTGCCGCGCATCCGCTCGAAGCGGCAGAGTACGTCCTGCAGCGTGTTGTTGAGGGCGTGCCCCATATGGAGCGTGCCCGTCACGTTCGGCGGCGGGATGACGATGCAGTAGGGCTCGGCGCCCGCGCGCTCGGGGCGGCCGGCGCGGAAGGCGCCCTCGGCCTCCCAGGCGCCGGATACGCGCGCCTCGACGGCGGCGGGATCGAAGGTCTTGTCCATCATGGGGTGTACGGGCCGATCGCGGGCGTGTCTGGAAGCTGCCCGCTTTCAACCCGTCGCGGGCGTCCCGTCAACACGGCACGCCCATCTCGCGCGGGATCAGCGCCCGCGGGAGACCCGCTCGATCTCGGCGCGGACCAGCCGCTCGACCATCACCGGCAGGTTGTCGTCGAGCCACGCCTTCAGCATCGGCCGCAGCATCTCGGCGACGAGGTCGTCCAGCGTCCGGGCGTTGCGCGACAGCACCGTGTGGGCGAGCGCGTTGAAGGCGCTGTTCACGCTGGCATCGGTCGCGGCCGAGATCAGGGGCTCGGCCGGCGCCGGCTCGGCGAAGACCGGCTCGGGGGCGCGGGCCGAGCCCCTGATCT
>NZ_LSIX01000296.1:0-217 GCF_001556475.1 Methylobacterium sp. CCH5-D2
AGATGTGTATAAGAGACAGATATGGCAAACCCGGCTCCCCGGCGCGAGGGGGCCGGGCGGGAAGCGGCCCTGCGCGGCTTTCCTGCCCTCGCGGGAGCGCCGGTTCGTCACTACCTTGCGCGGCCAGGCCCGGACGATTCGCAACCGGGACGGGTTGGACCTTCCCTGCCGGAGCGTACCCTTGATCGGCCTTCGCCCCACGCTGCTCGCCGCCCTC
>NZ_LSIX01000297.1:0-653 GCF_001556475.1 Methylobacterium sp. CCH5-D2
AGCCCGATCCGCTCAGGCGCCCCGCCGTCCTCGCGCAGGACGAAGACGTCCCGGTTCTCGCGGGCCAGCGACCAGCGCGCCCCCTCCGAACTCGTGTGCAGCAGGCGTCGTGCGCTCATGACTCGTCCCCCTCAGTAGCCCCGCCAGAGCCCCGGCGTCGCGATCTCCAGGAGATGCCCGTCGGGATCGCGGAAATACAGGCTCTGCCCGCCGCGCGGCCAGCGGGTGCGCCCCTCGACCGCGATGCCGGCCTCGGCGAGGTGGTCCTCCCATTCGGCCAGCGCCTCGGCGCCGACCGCGAAGGCGACGTGCTGCGGTCCCGAACCGTCGTGGGGCGGGATGGTGCCGCCCGGCGTCTCGATCGGCTCCAGCGAGCCGCCGCGCGGGAACAGCAGCAGCACGCCGCGGCCGGCGACGTCGTAGGCCCGCATCCGGTGATCCGCGTGGATGCAGGGCAGGCCCATGGCGCCGCGGTAGAAGGCGTCGGCGCGCGCGAGATCCTCGACGTACAGGACCGTCTCCAGAACACCGTCGAGCGCGGGCATGCGGGCACCTCCGCCGGGTCAACGCGGCAGGGGGCGAAGCGTCGCGCGCGGATGGTCCCGGATTCCAAAGGTCGAGACCTTTGGCGGGTGCAGGGCAGAGCCCTGCTG
>NZ_LSIX01000298.1:0-574 GCF_001556475.1 Methylobacterium sp. CCH5-D2
CCGCCGCGTCGCGCAGGACCGCGTAGCGGAAGGCCGGGTCCCGGGCGAGCGGCCGCAGGGGCGGGACTGGAACCGCGTCCAGGTCAGCGCGGAGCTTGCCGGCCCGGGCCTGGCCGCCGGCAGCCTCACAGTGGTGCTCTCCGCCGAGGAGCTGCGCGACAACGCGGAGCGGCAGGCGCTCCTGGCGCTCGGCACCAGCCTCGTGCTGATGCTGGCCTTCGTGGCGACCCTGCAGCGCACCGTGCGCCGCCACGTCGTGGCCCCGCTGCAGCGCCTGCTCGTCGCGATGCGGGCGGTCGAGCACAAGCGCTGGACCGCGGTCGATCTCGGCGGCGCCTACCGCCCGAGCAACGAGATCGACGCGATCTCCCAGGCCTTCAACAGCATGGTCGAGGGCCTGCGCAGCGGCGACGAGGCCAAGCGGCTGCTCCAGGCGCTGGAGACGGCCCACGCGGAGCTCGCCGCGGCCAACCGCCAGGTCGTCGAGAGCATCGGCTACGCCCGCCGCATCCAGGCCTCGGTCCTGCCGGAGCGGGGCGCGCTCGCCGCCTCTGGCGTCGACCTCGCCGTCCTG
>NZ_LSIX01000299.1:0-308 GCF_001556475.1 Methylobacterium sp. CCH5-D2
ACGGTGCGCACCGTGCGCAGCACCATCAGCGCGTAGGCGAAGGTGCCGAGGAAGACCCCGAGCACGAGCTGGTTGCGGGCGTCGCGCACGAAATTGCGCAGGAGCCGAGGCCCCATCTGGTTCGAGGCCAGCGTCAGCGCCGCGATGGTGATCGAGAAGGTGGTGCCCGCCACCCCGATGGTGGAGGAAGCGACGGCGCTGAGCAGTGCCCTTGCCCCCTCGGCGCCCCCGGTCCAGCCCCAGTCCGCGTTCGGGGAGGACGGGTCGTGGCCGGCGATCTGCGCGGTCTCCAGCCACACGGCGACCTG
>NZ_LSIX01000300.1:0-1276 GCF_001556475.1 Methylobacterium sp. CCH5-D2
TCGGCGGCCTGGGCGCCGGCGACGGCGGCGAGCGCCGCGGCCGAGCCGAGCAGGGCGCTCTTCAAGAGCTTCATCGATATCTCCACAAGCTTCGAGACCCACAAGACGCCAGACCGCCCGCTCAGCGCGTGGTCGTTTTGATTATCTGGTCGAGCATCTTCGAATTTTGGAGCCGGCGCGACGCCGACGACAGCAACTTAGTCCGTAAGCGCGCGTCGAACAAATCATAATGCCGTACATTCCGGCATTTGCGAGAATGATTGCAATCCTGCAACACGTGTATTATTGGTTGTAATTCGATATGTCATGCAACGACAGATGAAATCAGACTTCGTGTGTTATAAGTCGTATCCGCGAAGGAATGCGCCGCCTTATCGAGGCACGCGCGAGCGAATTGCAGCGTTGCCGCTCGGGTCTCGATGATGTCGCGCTCGCCCGCGTATGATCGCCGATCAATCGAGGCGCCGCGTGTCGGAGGGGGATAAGAGGAATTTCTCCGTCTCTGTGTAGAGAAGCGATAAAGTTACGTGATGACGAACAACCTTGGATCGACGTTATTCGTTCGCGAAAGACGCGTCTTATGGTGTGATGATCGATGAAGTGAATCGATGCTCGGCATTCGGGCGCGATCACGCGGCCCGTCATTCGGGGCGGAGGGGCTGGGCCTTATCGACGATCAATCCCGTCGCGATGGCTCTCACGCGTTACGCTTCCGAACCGGACCATTGGGATGACGGTGCGGGATCCGTCGGACATACGGTCGCGGGCGGCTCGGTCCGGCCTGGACAGCGTTGAGAACATATGATGAACATATCCCGGAGCACCGTTCCGGGACGGCACGGATCGAGAGAGGATGAGCGATGGCCCGCTACCGCTTCCACTGCACCAACGGATACGAGTGCGTGTTCGACGCCGAGGGTGCGGATGTCCGCGCGCCGGCCCGGCTGGCGGAGCGGGCGCGGCGGGTGGCGCAGGGCGTGATGCGCGATCTCGACGCGCGCACGGACTGGTCGCAATGGCAGGTGACGGTGCACGACCTGAAGGGCCGACGCGTCCTTCTCCAACCCTTCACCGGCGGGGAGGATCGGGCGCTGGCCGCCTGATTCCGCGATGACGGCACCGAAACACCTGACCCGGACCCTGCTGACGCCGGAGGCGCGTCCGGGCGAGCCGGACCAGAGCATCCGCCCGCTGTCGCTCTCCGAGTTCGTCGGCCAGCGTGCGGCACGCGCCAACATGCAGATCTTCATCGAGGCGGCGCGCAAGACCGGCCAGG
>NZ_LSIX01000301.1:0-226 GCF_001556475.1 Methylobacterium sp. CCH5-D2
CGAACGGGCGGGTGGTCTCGACGGTCGTCGACGGCGTGCGCCGCTTCGACGTGGTGCTGCGCCTGTCGGAGAACCGGCGGACGACGGCTGGCCTCGGTGACCTGCTGCTGGAGACGCCCTCGGGCTGGGTGCCGGCGCGCCAGGTCGCGGACATCCGCGAGACGGACGGGCCGAACCAGATCCTGCGCGAGAACGCCCGCCGCCGCATCGTGGTCCAGGCCAACAC
>NZ_LSIX01000302.1:0-1994 GCF_001556475.1 Methylobacterium sp. CCH5-D2
CGAGCCAGGGGATCACGCCGCAGCCGGTCTTCGACCACGCCCCGCGCGCCGGCCACGCGGCGGCCGCCGCGGGTCACGGCGGCTACTGCACCGGCGGCGGCGCCCGGATCCTCACCGGCAGCGGCGGCCGCGCCTCGGCCGGCCGGATGCGGACGGCGGCCCTGCACGGCACCACCTTCGGCGGCTTCGGCCAGACCGGGCGGGCGTTCAGCGCCAGTTCGCACGGCTCGACCCGCAGCTCCTGGGGCGGCTGATGCGCCGCGTCGCCACCGGCGCGCGGCCGGACTGGCGCGACACCGCGCGCGCCCGCGGCTTCGTCTTCCACACCCTCGACGGCGCGCCCTACTGGGACGAGAGCCACGCCTACGCCTTCGGCCTCGACGAGATCGAGGCGGAGATCGAGGGGCCGAGCGGCGAGCTGCACGCCCTCTGCCTCGCCTTCGTGGGCCGCGCCGTCGCGGACGAGCGGATCCTCGCCCGACTCCGGGTTCCCGAGACGGCCTGGGACGCGATCCGCGCGAGCTGGCGCCGGGGTGATCCGAGCCTCTACGGCCGGCTCGACCTGGCCTACGGGGGCACCGGCCCGGCCAAGCTCTTGGAATACAACGCCGACACCCCGACCGCCCTCTACGAGACCGGCGTGTTCCAGTGGCTGTGGCTGGAGGAGGCGTTGCGCGACCGCCGCCTGCCCGCGGGCGCGGACCAGTACAACGCCGTGCACGAGCGCCTGATCGCCCGGTTCCGCGCGGTGGCGGGCCCGGGTCTTCTCGCGTTCACGGCGGACGCGCGGGCGCCGGAGGACCGCGGCACCGTGGCCTATCTGGAGGATTGCGCCGTCCAGGCCGGCTGCCGGACCGCCTTCGCGGACCTGCCCGATCTCGGCCTGCAACCCGGCGGCGGCCTCTGCACCCGGGCGGGCGCGCCGATCGAGACCCTGTTCAAGCTCTATCCCTGGGAATGGGCGTTCGCCGATCCCTTCGGCGCGGCGGTCGGGGGCGCGCCGACCCGCTTCCTGGAGCCGCCCTGGAAGATGCTGCTCTCGAACAAGGGGTTGCTCCCCTGCCTCTGGGCCTTGGAGCCGGGCCACCCGAACCTGCTGCCGGCCTATTTCGAGGACGATCCGGAGGTCGCCGCCCTCGGGCGGAGCTACGCGCGAAAGCCCCTGTTCTCGCGCGAGGGCGCCAATGTCAGCCTCGTCCGCGACGGCACGCCCCTCGTGGACGGGGCCGGGCCCTACGGCGCGGAAGGCTTCGTCCGCCAGGCGCTCGCCGAGCTGCCGGCCTTCGACGGGCGGCGCGCCCTGGTGGGCTCGTGGATCGTGGGCGACGAGCCCGCGGGGCTGTGCCTGCGCGAGTCGGACGGTCTCGTCACCGGAGACGACGCGCTCTTCGTGCCCCACTTCATCGAGCCCACGTGACGCAGGCGGTGGCGGGACCGGCAGCGGGGGCCTATCTCCGGGGCGCCGTGACCGAGATCCTGTTCTACCACATGCAGCGCCAGCCCCTGGAGCGGGTGCTGCCCAACCTCGTCGAGCGCTCGCTGGAGCGCGGCTGGCAGGCCGCGATCCAGGCGGTGAGCGAGGAGCGCCTCGCCGCCCTCGACGACGGGCTCTGGACCTACGCGGACGAGAGCTTCCTGCCCCACGGCACCGACCGCGAGCCCGATGCCGGCACCCAGCCGGTGGTGCTGACGCTGCGCGACCTCAACCCGAACGGCGCCTCGATCCGCTTCCTCGTGGAAGGCGCCGACCTGCCCCCCGACGCGGCCGACTACGCCCGCATCTGCATCCTGTTCGACGGCACCGACCAGGACGCGCTGCTGCGCGCCCGCGAGCAGTGGCGCCAGGCCAAGGCCGCCGGCCACGCGGTGGCCTACTGGCAGCAGGACGAGGACGGCCGCTGGAACAAGAAGGCGTGACGCATTGACGGATGCATCCCACTCCCCCGCGCGCTCTCCCTCCCCCCTTTGCGGGGGAGGGTGGCCTTCGCGTGAGC
>NZ_LSIX01000303.1:0-9488 GCF_001556475.1 Methylobacterium sp. CCH5-D2
CCGCGGTGCGGTGGGCCGGGACGATGCCGGCCTCGCACGCCGACTCGGTGATGCCGAGCACGGCCGCGACGCTCGCCGGGTCGTCGCTCGAGGCGTAGCCGATGCCGACCGCGGTCACGCTGATCACCCGGTGGCCGGACAGCGCGATCGGCGCGGGCACCGTGACGGCCTGCTCCGGGCGCCGCCCGAAGACCTCGTCGAGGTAGATCAGCGCCTCGGCCGGCGAGAGGAAGCCGAAGCCCGCGCCGTCGGCGAAGTCGGCGTAGGTGCCGCCCGCCAGCGTCTTGTCCTGGCCGACGCGGCGGATGTGGATCCGGCCAGCGTCGTCGAGAAGCGCCCGCAGCGTGCGCGGGGCGAACGGCTCCTCGTGGCTGCTGATCCAGATCACGTCGCAGCCGGCGTCGTACCAGACCGCCGTCCTCACGGTCGGCCCCAGATCGAGGCGGGCGCGACCAGCACCGTCTCGCTGATCGTCGTGATCGGCACGGAGCTCGTCAGGTAGAAGGCGCAGCCGTTGGCGAGGAAGCCGGCCAGCGCCTGGACCCGGAGCCGGAAGGTGACGCGCTCCGGCTCCAGGGCGGCGGCGAACAGGCTCTGCGTGTCGGCGGCCACCGGCCCGAGCGCCGAGCCGACATCGGCCTCGAGCCGCACCTCGCCGCCCGCCACCTGCGCGGTCACGATGAGGTTGATCTGGAAGTCGTAGAGATCGCCCAGCGCCCGGGCCGCCACGCGGTTATCGACCCAGAAGGCGTGCCCGTCGAAGGGCGGGTTGAGGTAGTCCTGAACGCTGGTCGGCTCGAACAGCACCGGCCCGCGCACGCCCGGCTCGAACGTGTCGGAGGCCTCCAGCATGCGCTCGGTGTAGGTGATCTGGCCGAGTCCGTAGGAGCCGACCGGGCCCGCCCCGCCCGCCGGGCCGCGCGGGCCCACCGGGCCGGTCTCAACCAAGATGGCGGCGGGCAGGCGCGGCGCCGGGACCATCACCACCGGCGGCGAGGCGGGGACCGGCACGTAGACGATGCGCGGCTCAGTCACGGCGCAGCCCCGACATGACGCTGAGCGTGCCCCAGACCCAGGTCCGGCGGCGGTCGCCGATCACGCGGCGCAGCTCGTAGCTGTGGACCCCGCGCGGCAGCTCCAGGCTCTCGCCCGCGGTGTAGGCCCAGGCAACGGTGCGGGCGGACACATCCACGGTCAGCGTGGTCACCGGGTCCTCGGAGCGCAGCACCATGTCCGCGCCCGCGCCCGCCCAGCGCACGGTCAGCTCGAACTCGGACCCGGCAAGGAGGTCCGGCGTGCTCGCGTCGCCGAAGCACCACTTCACGGCCGGCTCATTGTCGCCGCGCCAGATGACGATGTCGCGCTGCGGCGGTGTGATCGGGGCGGGGGAAGCCGTCATGGTCAGCCCTCCGAGGTCTGGCCCGCCTTGCGGGAGTCCTTGCCGGCCTTGTCGTCCGGCTGCTTCAGCTCGAGCTTCGTCGTGGCGCCGCCGCCCTCGCCTGGGCGCAGCGTGTGGGTGACGCTGGCGATCCGGTAGGTGCCGTCGATGCCGGCGCGTGTGCCGGATACGATGCAGGTGCCTTCGGCCCGGGCCTGCGGCTCGATGTCGATCTCGACCGTGCCGCCGCCCTTGTCCCGCTCGGCCTCGGTCTTCCGGCCCTCGCCGCGCGCCTTCGCGTCGTCCTTGTCGCTGCGCTTGCCCCGGAGCACCGCCGAGGCGCCGCCCGTCGCGCCCGAGGTGTCGATGTCCACCTTCTCCTCGAAGAACTTGGCCGTCTTTCGGTCGAAGCCCTGGACGCGCACGTCGCGGTAGACGGAGCGGGCCTCGAACGGCTCGATGTCCACGTTGAGCAGGTTGCCCGGGTTGGTGGCCTGGATCGTCGGCAGGGGCTGGCCGCTGGCGGTGACGCCCTTGCCGCGCTTCACGAAGACGGCCTTGTCGCCCTGGATCTTGAAGGCGGCCCCGTACTCCCGGGCGAGGCGGTTGCCCTCGTGGATGAACGACCGCCCCTCTGGACCGCGCCACGGGCTCTTCATCTTGCCGAGCTGCTCGTCGACCTTGATCCCGGAGAGCCCCGCCTTTTTGGCGAACTCCTCCAGGTACTCCTTCAGGGTCGCGTCCTCCTTGGCGAAGTGCTTGCCCTCCTTGGCGCCCTTCTCCGCATCGAAGCCTTTGGCCGAGATGATGAGCCGGCCGCCGTCGCCCTTCGCCAGGGTGTAGCGCGGGCTCTCGGTCTTCCCCTCGAACACCTTCACGCCGAGGATCGACACGCTCAGCATCAGGCCCTTCTTGAGCATGATCAGCCGCCCGTCGTCGGCGAGCGTGAGCCGGGCCGTGTCGCTCTCGGTCCCGTCCTGATCCTGGACCTCGATCTCCATGACGTAGGGGTTGAAGCGCGAGGTGTAGTTCTGGCCGTCGAGCGTGATGGCCCAATCCACGGTGAGCGGCATCGCAGCCTCAGTCGAAAAGGGAGACGGCAGTCACCGACAGGCGCCGCTCTCTTTCCGGCGGCAGGTCCGGGATCAGGACGGGCGTGCCGACCGGGATGTAGGGACCGAACGCAGCGAGGCCCGGGTTCAGCGCAAGCGTCTCGGCAAGTCGCGCCGAGGTGGCGCCGCGTCGCTTGCCATGGCGCCAGAGGAGCAGGTCCAGCGTGACCTTCTCGCCCGCTACGCGGATCGTCGTCGGCATCGCGTCACCCGAACAGGCTGATGAACTGGGACAGAAGGTCGGTCGAGGACCCGAGATCGGGCTGTCCGACCGGCTCCAGCTTCAGCTCGTGCTCGATCTGCTGCCCGATCCCGCCGGTGTGCGGGCCGATTGCGCTGTGGGTCTCGCTGACGCTGATGATCCCGTAGAAGCCGAACACGCGCCCGTCCGCCCGGGTGACGAAGACGGCCTGCCCGGAACGGCACAGGCTGTGCGCGAGATCCAGGCTCGACAGGCCGGCGATGGCGTTCCGATTGAAGGGATGCAGCGTGCCCTTCAGCGTCAGCGTCTCCTCGCCCTCGCCCGTGAACTCGCGGTCCGGGCGGCGCCCGAGTAGCTCCTTCTTCGCCCAGGAGGCCGACGCCTCCCGGGACCACTCCTCGATGTTGTACGGGCGCCGCGAGATGGTGAGCGGGCCGACCTGCCAGAGCATGCGCTACCCCATCCCTGTATCGGCGAACGCGCCGGAACGCGCGGAGGCGACCTTGCCGGTGCGCCCCATCGCGCCGCCCGCGTTCGCGGCTGCCGTCGAGAGGGCGCTGACCTTCGCTGCCGCGCCGTCGGCGCCGCTGTTCACCTGCGAGATCAGCCCGAGCACGCGCCCGAGCTTCTCGATGATGCCGTCCACGGGGGCGCTGTTGACCGGCGGCGCGATGGTCTTCTGCCCGACCTCGTCCATCTTGGTCCCGAGCTCGTCGAGCTTGGTCTGGGCGCCCTCGACCTGAGAGGTGTCGACCTTGGGCGCGATCGTCTGCCCGGGCCCGAATGCATCATCCACGTTGCCGTAGAGGGTCGGCACGCTGGCTGGCCTGCGCGGCGGCAGCGGCGTCACGGCCGGCATGGGCTTCCGCCCGGAGAGATCGATCGGGAAGGCCTCGTTGAAGGCTGTGCCGTTCCGCGAGCCGCCGCCCTGGCCGATCGGGCCAGTCTGCCCCTGGATCGGTGTTGTCGGTTCCTGCAACATGCTCGGCGGACCCTTCCGGAAGCCTGCCGTCTCCATGTCGAGATCGCCCTGCGCACGCTTGGCCGCCGCGAGCGCCGCCCGCTTCGATCGGAGCACGCCGTCGATCTGCTCCTGCAAGCGCCCGGTCTGCCGCATCGTCCGCTCGGTCGCGGTGATGTCGTCCTCGATCGCCTTGATCTGGCCGGCCTGCTCCTTTTTCCGCTCCGGCAAGGTCTCGGCCAGCTTCTCACGCGCGGCCTCGCCGGGCAGATCCTTCAGGAATTTGCCGACGCCGAGCAGGCCCCCTTTGTTGTAGGCCTCGTTGATGCGCTCGATCGCCTGCGCGGTGCCCTCAAGCGCCTTCGCGACGCCCTGGATCCGGTCGCTGGTACCGAAGGCCGAGTCCATGAACCGGGCGCCGGCCTGGCCGGCGCGCTGGGCCGAGTTGCTGAGCCGGTCGAGGGCCGACTGCGAGTCCTTCGTGACCTGCTGCAGATCTTTTGAGACGGTGCCGGCTGAGGTCTCGCGGATCGTGGCCGAGAGCTTTTGCCACTCGCCCCGATAGGTCATCAGGGCCCGCACACCGCGACCGAACTCTTGGTCGGCGATGAGGTTCGGCAGTTTCGAGAGGTCGCCCTTCAGCGCCAAGTTCGCGGCCTCCTCGAACACCTCGATCAGGTTCCGCCCCTCCTTGCGCCCCTTCTTCATGGCCGCCTCAAGATCGACACCCATCTTCTTGAAGCGCTTGACCGTCTCTTCGCTCTCCATCTTCTGGAAGATGTTGGTCAACGAGGTCGCCGCCTCCTCGGATGAGCCGGTGCCCTTCCGGATCACCTGCAGCATGGCGACGATGTCGGAGAGCCCCTGCTGCCCGGCGAAGCCGACCGCCTTCGCGGCCGGCGACAGGCTCGGCAGGTAGCGGGCCATATCCTTCAATTCGAACTGCCCGGCCTTGCCGCCCGCCGCCATGATGTCGAAAGCGGCCTGCATCTCCTTGCCGGCGATATTGAAGTTGGACCCGACCGAGTCGGCCGACTTCGCGATGTCGTCGACCTCGGAGCCCGTCGCAGCAGCGGTGCGCGCCACGGAGGGGAGGAAGTCCATCGCCTCCTTCAGGCTGCGCCCCTGCGCGACGAGCGCCTCCAGACCGCCGACGAGGCGATCAACTGGCGTGGCCGTCTCTTGTGCCAGGTCATGGACGCTGGCGCCGAGCTGGTCGATCTGCGGCCGCGCGGCGTCGGCCGTCTGCCCGATCATGGTGATCCGGCGGTCGAAGGCGGCCGCCTGCTTGTAGGTGGCCGCCGCGGTGTAGGCCGCCGCGCCGGCGCCAAGGAACCGCCCGCTGGCCAGCCCCAGGCCGCCCGTGACCCCGCGCCGGCCAGGCGCCCCGGCCTCTCGCGCCTGCGAGGCGAGCGCGTCAGCCGCGCGCGCGCGCTTCTCTGCCCGTGTCTGCCGATCGAGCGCCGTCGCTGCGGCCTGCGCCTTCGCCGCGACGGACGATTGCGCCGAGGCGAGCGACGTCATCGGGACACCGAGCGCTGCCAGCTCGCGGCGCAGACGCTTGGCCGCCTCGGCCTCCGCCTCGAACGCGCTGGCGGCCGAGCGCACCGACGCGCGGGCGCGGGCCTGCTCTCGCTCCAGCGTCCGCACGGAGCGGGCCGCCTCCTTGTCGCCGGCCGCCGAGAGCTTACGCGCCACCTCCAGCTCGCGGCTGATCCGCTCCAGATCCTGGCGCGCGCCGTTGAAGGCAGTGCGCGAGGTGCCGAGCGTCTTCATCCGGTTCTGCAGCTGCGCCAGCTTCTCGGCCTGCGCCTGCGCGTCCTTCAGGTCCTTCGTCAGCTTGTCGAGCGCGGGCGTCGCCATGCCCTTGCCGAGGCGCTTCCCGGCCGCGGCGACGCCGTCGAGCGCGCCGGCCATGCCCTTGGCCGGGCCGGAGACGCGATCGACGAGCTGCGCGATGAGCTGCGCGGTGCGAGATGCCATGCGGGGT
Organism: Methylobacterium sp. CCH5-D2; assembly: GCF_001556475.1. Classification (NCBI taxonomy): domain Bacteria; kingdom Pseudomonadati; phylum Pseudomonadota; class Alphaproteobacteria; order Hyphomicrobiales; family Methylobacteriaceae; genus Methylobacterium; species Methylobacterium sp. CCH5-D2. Next base: position 5,644 of record NZ_LSIX01000303.1, read on the forward strand.
TCTCAGCCTTCAGCGTGCCACTGCGCGATCCGGACGGCCTCGGCGTGCCACGCGAGGATCTCGGACCAAGGCTCCGGGCGGAGCGCCGGGAGCGGGGTACTCAGGAGGTGGGCGAGGTCTGCTGCGAGGGTTCGCCACTCTCGCCAGGCTGGCGAGCGAAGGCGAAAGGGTCGAGCGCTTCGATGACCGCCTCCATCTCGGCGGCGGCGATCCGGCCGACGGCTTCCTGCGGCCAGCCGCACTCGACCGCCAGCATCGCGACGAGCGCCGCGGTCGAGGATCCGGTGTTCGCCAGCACGGTCTCGTGCATGGCGACGCCGGCAAGCGTCGCGCTCTCCATTGTCAGCACAGCGAACTGCCGTCCGTCTTTCAGCACGACGGGCTTGGCGAGGGTGTAGCTCGGCATGCTAGATCCTGGATGCAATCTGGAGAAAAGCTGTGTCGAATGAGTTCGCCCCGAAGCCCCACGATTGGGGTGGCTTAGCGATCATCGCGCTCGTAAACGCTGGGGCGTTCTTCATCATTTCCGGGGAGATAAGCGGAGCTGCCGCCTATAAGACCAGCACATCCGGCTCGGTTTCCATCGCGGAAGCCGCCTACATTGGCTCTCTCTGGACGAAGTCCCTTACCTATGTGGCGGCTTTGCTGGCCTTCAACGTCTTCGCGTTCGGGGTCGGGATCTGTGCGAGGATCACTCGAATGCACCGAGCGATCCTTTGGGCGGCCGACAAGGGCCGGTAGGAGAGCGACCGCCCCGCGGCTGATCAGATCCCCAGCGCCCGGCGGGTGGCGGCGAACCAATCCACGCCGCCCGACCGGGCGATGTTCTCGTCGTCGTCGAAGTAGAACAGCTCCTCGCCGTCGATGATCAGCTCGTAGTGCGTCACCTCCGCGAAGGTGTGGTTGCAGCCCATGAGCTCGCCGGGCGTGTTCTCGTCCGGCTCCCAGGTGTTGACCACGCCCTCGATCGTGGCGCGGGCCGGCACCACGCCGCCCTTCCGGACCCGCATCGAGCCCGCGAAGACCCACTTCTCCATGGCGGCGCCAGAGACGAGGCCGAAGTTCTTCAGCACGTCGAGGTCTGGGCCGTGGGTGGCAAACTTCGGCTCCAGCGCCTCGATCTGCGGGTAGCTGAGGTTGAGCTTCGCAATCGAGCCGCCCGACATCATCTCGGCCGTGACGCGGGTGAGCGCGGGCAGCGCCATGGTCTTGATGATCTTGCGGCGCGAGGAGTCGGGCTGCGTCGCCCGCCGCACGTCGATCGCTTCCATGATGTAGGGGTACTGCGCGGGCATCGCGGTCGTCCTTCAGGCTGATGCTGGGGGAGGAGGGCCGGCGGCCCGCTCAGAGGATGGCGGCCGCGTTGATGCGCGCGGCGATGTCGGCGACGAGGTCGTTCACGGCCTGGCGGTAGCGGCGCACGTTGCGCTTCGCGACGCGGAACACCGGGGCCTCCTCGATGCCGAGATCGGTGGTCAGGCGGCCGGCCCGGACCTGCTCCGGGCTGTTCTGGTCGGGCTTGAACTCGACCTTGTAGCCGAGGATGTCGTCGGCGGCCTTGTGGTCGCGCAGGTTGAACTTGAGCGAGTTGATCCAAGCCTCGGCATTCGAGGCGCTGATCTTGCGGCCGAGGAACAGGCGGGTGATCCGCATGTGCTCGACGTCGATGTAGTCGGCGCCGCGCACCTGATGGATCTGCTGCCAGAGGTCGCCGTCGCTGGCGCAGTTGTCGGTGCCGATGAAGACGAAGCCGCCGTCCGCGATGGCGCCGTCGATATCGACCTCGCCCTGCGTGACGATCGAGACCTCCGCGGCGAGGAGCTGCTGGCCTTCGACCGATCCGTCCCGCAGGTCGAACGGGATATCGCGGGACGTGTTCACGAGCCCGTAGATCTGCCGGTTGGCGAAGGGCTCGAACGGCTTGCCGCCGCTCTGGAAGTCCACGCGGGTCATCAGGCCGAGGATGCGCGGTGCCATGGGGCGGGTGATGACGGTGGTGCCGTCGGTGTCGAAGACGCGCGCGGCCACGCCCACCGGCAAGATGCGGTCCGAGCCGATCTTCTCCCGAGCATCGATCGCAGCGTCGCGCGAGGAGTCGTCCACGTCGACCACGGCAACGGCGAGGAGCGCGGAGAGCACCTCCGGCAGGGCGGCGATCACCGGGTTGGCGTCGGTGCCGGTGCGCTGCGCGGTGTAGCCCGGCACGCCGACGAGGCGGGGTGTGGCGTTGATCTTCTGGGGCGCGTACTTCAACGCCTCCAGGCCCTTGATCACGTTCGCCATGGTGGCGGCGAGCTTCGCGGCGGCATCCGCTCCCGTGCCTTCGGCACAGCGGATTACGGTGATGTCGGCCGCTTGCGAGCCGGGCGCGAGCTGCGCGTTCACGGCCCGCACCGCGTCGGCGAGGTAGCCGCTGCCGAGCTTCGACGTGAAGGTGGTGTCCGAGGAGGTGAACCGCACCGCCTTGTAGGAGGCGAGGTCGGTGCTGACGCCGGCCGGGAACAGGATGTCGTCCGCGCCCGTGGAGGTCGAGACGAAGGCGATCTTCGAGAAGTCGATCGGTCCGGTCGCCAGGGGCTCGTCGGAAAAGCGCTGGTCGATTGTGCCGAAGACGGGAGCGGTGGCCATGGGTGGTGTCTCCACGCTGAGAGGCCCCACCGGCGAGCCCGGCAGGGGTGAAGGGCGGCCCGGAGGCCGGTGTCAGGAGCGGGTTTGGTTGTTGCTCCGTCCCGATGGTCGTCAGGAGCGCAACGGCGACGATTGAGTTAGGACAGGGTAGAACGACGGCGGCCGCTAGTTGCACGCCGGGAAGCCGCTCGCCAGAAGGGTAGCCGCTTCAAGGGAACACATTAGGTCAGAGACATCCGCATGGTCCTCCCACGTCACGTCTTGATCGCAACGCCAGCCTATGGAGGCATGGTGACGATACACTTCCACGAGACCGTGACCTCTATCGTGAGGGCGGCTCCAAGCTTCCGTGTCCCGACGAAGATTTCCCAACGCCTAATCAGCATGTCCGTCCTTGATCTTGCTCGCAATATTCTCGCGAGCTACGCTTTGGCCAACCAGGATATCACGCATCTGTTTTTTGTTGATGCCGACATGGGATTTGGGTCGAGCCTGCTGGAGAAGATGCTTGATTTCGACAAACCTGTTGTCAGCGCAATATATCCGGCCAAGCAGCTCAAGGCGGAGCGGGTGAAAGAGATGGCTGTGTCCGCGCAGAGCGCGGAACGCCTGTTTTCTATGGCGAATGACTTCGTCGCACCAACTGTCATCACGTCGGAGGGGTCGAACGGACCCATTCTTCAGGTGTCAGACGAGGGTTTTACCCGCGTACATTCAACAGGAGCCGGAGTCCTGCTCATCAAGCGCGAAGTTTTGGAGCGAATGAAAGAGATCCCCGGGCTTTGGGCCCCAGGGTTCCAGGGAGGGCCGGGATGGGCGAACGGTCTCCTCCAGGCTTTCCGCCCAATCGAGAGCAAACACGGAGCATTCTACGGTGAGGACTACTCTTTTTGCCATCGCTGGATCGTCGAGTGCGGTGGTGAGATCTGGGCAAACGTGACCGAAGACATCACGCACGTGGGGCAATTTGCATTCACGGGACGTTTTGCCGACAAGCTTCGGCCGTCATAACGATTCCGAGCCAGCCCGAGGCTTGGGCGTCCAAACGTTCGAGCAGGCTCAAGCCGGCCACAACGCGTCATCCGCAACGTTCGCGATGACCGCACCCGCTCGGATACGAGCCTTCAGCTCAGTGCCCGCGAAAATGAGATCCTTTTTCCGCGTGCCCATCGTGTCGCCCATCTCGATCACCGCCTGGGCGTCCATGGCGACGAGCG
>NZ_LSIX01000304.1:0-7647 GCF_001556475.1 Methylobacterium sp. CCH5-D2
TCTCATCCCTCACCCCAACCCTCTCCCGCACGGGAGAGGGAGCGCGGCGCGGTTCGAGCCCGCGCCGTCCTCGGTCTGGTGGGCCCTCCCCCGCTGAGGGGGAGGGTTGGCATCCATCAGTACACGTCGGCCTGATACCGCCCGGCCTTCTTCAGCGCGGCCAGATAGGCCACCGCCTCGTCCGGGTTCTTGCCACCGTGCTGGGCCGCCACGTCGATGATCGCGCGCTCGACGTCCTTGGCCATGCGCTTGGCGTCGCCGCAGACGTAGAAGTGGGCGCCGCCCTCCAGCCACTTCCACAGCTCGGCGCCGTTCTCGCGCATGCGGTCCTGCACGTAGGTCTTCTCCGAGCCGTCGCGCGACCAGGCGAGCGAGAGCCGGTTCAGCACCTTGGCGTCCTTCAGCCCGTTCAGCTCGTCCCGGTAGAAGAAGTCCGAGGCCTGGCGCTGGTGGCCGTAGAACAGCCAGTTGCGGCCCGGCGCCTGCGTGGCGGCGCGCTCGCGGAGAAAAGCCCGGAACGGCGCGATGCCGGTGCCGGGGCCGCACATGATCACGTCCTTCGACAGATCCTCGGGCAGGGCGAAGCCGTGCGCCTTCTGCAGGTAGATCCGGACCTTGGTCTGCTCGGGGAGCCGCTCGCCCAGATGCGTCGAGGCGACGCCCAGCCGCAGCCGCGAGCGGTGGTTATAGCGCACCGCATCGACCGTCAGCGAGACCTTGCCGACGTCCATCTTCGGCGAGGAGGAGATCGAGTAGAGCCGCGGCTGCAACTCGTCGAGCGCCTCGAGGAAGACCTCGGCGTCGGGGCGCGCGCCCGGGAACTTGTGGAGCGCGGCCAGCACGTCGAGATACTGGGCGTCGCCGTCCGGATCCTCGCCGGAGGCGAGCGCCTGGGCCTTCTTGCGGGCCTCGCCTGAGGTGAGGAGCGAGAGGAGCTGGTAGAGTCCGTCGGGCGCCGCGCCCAGCGCGTACTCGGTGAGCAGGCGGTTGCGCAGGGTCTTGCCGCCGATCATCCGCTCGGGGCGGGCGCCGAGTTCGGCGATCACCGCATCGACCAGCGCCGGGGCGTTGGCCGGGAACAGCCCCAGCGAGTCGCCGACCACGTAATCGATCGGCGTGCCCTTCAGGTCGATCTCGATGTGCCAGGTCTCCTTCTCGCCGCCCGGCGCGTTGAGGCGCGTGCGGGAGAGGAAGGTCGCCTCGACCGGGTTCTCGCGGCAGTAGCCGAGCGGCCCGAGCTCGGCGGGCGCCTTGGGTGCGTCGTCCGCGGCCTTCGCGGGCGCGGCTCCGCCGGCGGCGCCGAATTCCTCCTCCAGCTTCTTCAGCATCCGGAGCGTGTCCTTGCCGCCGGGCTGGCAGAGGTTCAGGCGCTCCTCCTTCTTCAGGAAGAGGGCGTTGGCGTAGTCGGCGCAGTTGTAGCCGCACTGGCCGCAATCCTGCTGGGCCATCGCCGCCATCAGCTTCTGCGGCTCGGAGCGCTCCTTGGCGAGGTCCATCCGGTCGGCGAGCGGCATGGACGGGTCGTGCCAGGGCGCGTCGTCGTTGTCGGCGAGCTTTTTCGCACCGGCGGTCGGATCCTCACCCGGCGCCAGCGCCGTGGCACCGGGAACGGCGGGGCCGAGCAGCGCCGCGAAGTAGCCGGAGAGCCAGGCGCGCTGGTCCGCGTCGAAGGGCGCGGTCTCGGGGATCAGGACGAGGGGGGGCGAGACATGCTGGGTCATGCGGCGGCCTTCAGGGCGGGCTGTTCCTCGGCGGCGTCGCGGAGCGATTCCGCGCCGGTGCGACTGGTGAAGGCCTGGAAGCTCTCCTCGGGCCCCTGGCGGCGGTCGAGATAGGCGCGCAGCAGCGCCTCGACGCGCGCGGGCGCGTCCTCGGCCTTCACCGCCTTCCAGATCTCGGTGCCGATCTTCGGGTTCTCGGCGAAGCCCCCGCCGACCACGATGTCGTAGCCCTCGACGGTGTCGCCCTCCTCCGAGACGACGACCTTGGCGCCGATCAGCCCGATGTCGCCGATGTAGTGCTGGGCGCAGGAGTGGTGGCAGCCGGTGAGGTGCACGTTCACCGGCACGTCGAGGTCCGTCACGGTCGCCTCGACATGCTCCGCGATGATCATCGCGTGGCCCTTGGTGTCGGAGGCGGCGAACTTGCAGCCCCGCGCACCCGTGCAGGCCACCAACCCCGAGCGGATGCCGGCCGCCTTCACGGTGAGCCCGAACGCCAGCACCCGGGCCTCGACCTCGTCCACGCGCGCGTCCGGCACGCCCGAGAAGATGAAGTTCTGCCAGACCGTCATGCGGATCTGGCCGTCGCCGCACTCGGCCGCGATCTTCGCCAGGCCCCGCATCTGGTCGGTGGTCATCTTACCGACCGGGAGCACCACGCCGACCCAGTTCAGGCCTTCCTGCGCCTGCTTGTGCACGCCGACATGGCTGAAGCGGTCGGTCGGCTTGCGGGACGCGACGTGCTCCGGCGCGACGCGGTCGAGCTTGCGCCCGAGCTTCTCCTCGACGGCGGCGAGGTATTTCTCGAAGCCCCAGGCGTCGAGGACGTACTTCATCCGGGCCTTGTTGCGGTTGGTCCGGTCGCCGTTCTCGATGAAGACGCGGATGATCGCGTCGGCCACCGTGTTGCAGTCCTCGGGCTTGAGGACGATTCCGGTGTCGCGGGCGAGGTCCCGGTGGCCCGAGATGCCGCCGAGCACGAGGCGCATCCACACGCCCGGCGCGACCGAGGCCCCCTCCAGCACCTGGATCGCCTGGAAGCCGATGTCGTTCGTCTCCTCCAGCGCCGGCATCACGCCGCCGCCGTCGAAGGAGACGTTGAACTTGCGCGGCAGGCCGTAGAGCGAGCGGTCGTTGAGGATCCAGTTGTGCCAGGCCTTCGTGAGCGGCCGGGTGTCGAGCAATTCCTGCGCGTCGATACCGGCGGCGGGCGAGCCGGTGACGTTGCGGATGTTGTCGGCGCCCGCCCCCTGCGCGGTCAGGCCGAGATCGGTCAGCCCGTCGAGGAAGGGCTGGGCGTGCTCTGGGGCGATCTCGCGCACCTGCAGGCCGGCGCGGGTGGTGACGTGGCCGTAGCCGCCGCCATGGGCGTCGGCGAGGTCGGCGATGCCGGCGAACTGCCAGTGCTGCAGGATGCCGTTCGGCACCCGGATCCGGCACATGTAGGAGACTTGGTTCGGCGCGACCCAGAACATGCCGTGGTAGCGCCAGCGGAAATTGTCCTCGGGCTTGGGCTGCTTGCCGGTGGCGGCCTCGGCCTTCAGGCGGTTGTGCCCGTCGAAGGGGTTCTCGGCCCGCTTCCACTTCTCTTGGTCGCAGAGCTTGCCGCCGTCCTTGATGGTGCGGTCCTGCGCCTTGATGTGGATCGCGTCCGGGCCCGTGGGCTCGGCCGGGGGGGCGCCCGCGCCCTGCCCGATCGCGAGGCCGCCCGTCAGCCGGGCCGCCGCGATGCCGGAGGCGAAGCCTTCGAGGTAGCGCTTCTGCTCGGCGTTGAAGTTGTCAGCCATGGTCGCCTCCTTCACGCAGCGAGGGCCTGGGGCGCGGGGCGCCCGAACATGATGTCGTCGAGGTCGTCGCCGACCGGCTCGCCCGAGCGGATCAGACGCTTGCACAGGGCCTGCTCGCCGACGTCGCCGACGAAGACCGCGCCGATCAGGCGTCCCTCCGCGACGAGGAGCTTGCGGTAGAGGCCGGCGCCGGGATCGGAGAGCACGACCGCCTCGGCGCCCTCCGGTGTGTCCACCACGCCCGCCGAGAAGACCGGCAGCCCCGAGACCTTGAGGCTGGTGGAGAGCGCGGTGCCCACGTAGCTCGCCGCCTCGTCCGCGAGGTGGCGGGCCAGCGTGTCGGCCTGCTCGTAGGCGGGCTCGACGAGGCCGTAGATCTGGCCGCGGTGCTCGGCGCACTCCCCGAGCGCGAAGATGCGCGGGTCGGAGGTGGTCATCCGGTCATCGACCGTGATGCCGCGGGCGACCGCGAGGCCGGCCTCGCGGGCCAGCGTGACCGAGGGGCGCACGCCCACAGACATCACCACGAGGTCGGCCGGCAGCACCGTGCCGTCGGCGAGGCGCAGGCGCTCGACGCGGCCGTCGCCCTCGACCGCGGCGGTGTCGGCCCTGAGCAGGACCTTCACGCCCCGCGCCTCCATGGCGCGCTTCACGAGGTTCGCCGCCGCGTGGTCGAGCTGGCGCTCCATCAGGCGGTCCATGACGTGGAGCAGCGTGGTGTCGACGCCGAGCCGACTGAGCCCGACCGCGGCCTCCAGCCCGAGCAGGCCGCCGCCGATCACGACGGCCCGGGCGTGCTCCACCGCGGCCTTGCGGATCGCCGCGACGTCGGCGAGGTCGCGGAAGGTGATGACGCCCGGCAGCTCCATGCCGGGCTTCGGCAGGCGGATCGGCGTCGAGCCCACCGCCAGCACCAGCTTGTCGAAGGGCAGGACATGGGCCTCGCCGACGATCGCCAGACCGTTCTCGCGGTCGATGGCGGTGACGGGCGCGCCGGTGATCAGGCGGATGCCGTGCTCGGCGTACCAGTCCAGGCCCCGGAATTCGCAGGCCGCCTCGTCCACCTCGCCGCCCAGCAGCGAGGAGAGCAGCACCCGGTTGTAGGCGGCGACCGGCTCGGCGCCGACCACGGTGACGTCGTAGCGCCCGGGCGAGCCCTCGGTCAGGCGTTCCAGGAAGCGGAGCGAGGCCATGCCGTTGCCCACGACCACGAGCCGCTCGCGCGGCGCGCCCGCGCTGGGCGGACTCTGCGCGCCCGCCGGATCCGTCCGGAGAATTGCCATCGCCTGAAAGGTCTCGATCCTCGGGAAGAAGGGAGTGGCGAACCGCCAAACAAAAAGCCGCCGACCGTTCGCCCCCGTGCGGCTGTGACCGCCCTACGCGCGAACCGGATCAGCGGCCTCGCTGACGGTGCTGTCCGTCGCCGTTGACGGACACGATCGTCAGAGCAGGTTCCGTGCCAGAGGAGATGCGGCCTGCCCGAGGGGCCGCGCCGCCCTGTGGTCCGGCGCCCGGCGGCCCGCTGGGGTCGGCCGCCGTCCGAGCGGGTGCGCTGCACAAAATTCAGGCGCATGGATTCGATGTGGGCAGGGTGACGGCCCTGGGCCGTGCGCACCTCGTCCGGCACGCATCCGCGGGCCGAGCCGCGGCGCCTTAGGGCGCGCGCCGCCGTTCTTCGCCAGCCGAGCGAGGGTGGGGATCGGAGATCCGAGAAGGGCGCGCGTCGGCGCCCGCCGTCAGGCCGTCACAGCAGGGCCGAGAAGGCCGCGAGGAGGCCGACTGCCGGACCGATGCCGACCAGGAGAGCCCAGTGCCACAGCGCCGGGCCGGCCATGCGGCGGTTGTCGTTCGCGGGCCGCGGCGCCCGGGCGCGGAGCCGGACGTAGTCCGACAACACGACCCGCCCGTCCGTGGGACGGGGCGCGGTCTGGAAGGTGTCGAGCTTGCGGCAACCGGGCATGGTGGTCCTCAACGTCCGGGCCGCCTCGGCGTTCCGCGCCGTGAGGCCGCTCAGTCCGTTCTTTCGGGAAGGGCCTCCGCCAGGATGTCCGGCCGGTAGAGGGCGGCCGCCGCGGGTTCGAGGTCCGGGCCCGGCGGCAGCTGCCCGGCCGCCCGCATCTGCGTGAGGAGCCAGCGCAGGCGGTCGGGGCCCGGTGCCTGCGCGGGCGCGCCGAAGCGGATGTAGTCGGGGACGCGGCGGGGCGCGGCGCCGACCGTCAGCTCGCCCGCCAGCGTGCGGCCGACCAGCTCCGCGTCGAGGTCGAGGTAGCGGCGCCCGGCGAGGCAGTGGGCGAGTTCGGCGCGGTTGCCCGGCTCGGCGCACCACAGGCCGGCCCGCGCCACGGCGCGCACCAGCGGCAGCGTCGCCCCGTCGCGCCGGCGCGAGACCGCCAGCACCTTCTCGGGTGCGTCGGGGGCGAGGTCGCGGCCGAGCGCAGCGATGCGCCCGAGGCCGGCCGCCACCGCGACGCCGTTCCAGGGCGCGCCGGCGCAGAAGCCGTCCACGATCCCGCGCTCGAGGGCCTCGACGCTGTGCTGGGGCGGCACCACGACGAGGCGCACCAGACTCATATCGAACCCGCCGCGGCAGGCCAGCAGCCGGAGCTGGTAGGTGTGGCAGGAGAAGGGGTGGACGGTGCCGAGCGTGAGCGGCCGGCCGGACCCGGCCCGCTCCCGCGCCACCCGGCCGAGCGCGGCGGCGACCGCGTCGAGGTCGTCGCCCTCCGGCGCCATCGCCGCCCAAAGCGCGTTCGTCACCGTGACCGCGTTGCCGTTGAGGCTGAGCCCGAGCGGCACCGCGAGGTCGGCGGGCGGCCCCGAGAGGCCGAGCCCGCTCGCGAGCGCCAGCGGCGCCAGCATCTGCGCCGCGTCGAGATGGCCGAGCGCGAGCCGGTCGCGCAGCGTCGCCCAGGAGGGCTCGGGCGCGAGGTCGAGGTCGAGCCCCTCGGCCCGGGCGAAGCCGAAGGCGTGCGCCGCGATGAGCGGGGCGGCGTCGCAGAGCGGCACGTATCCGATATGGAGGCGCATCGTCCTATCCCAGCAGGTCCGCGGTGGTGACGATGGCGCGGGCGATATCGGCGATCTTGCGCTTCTCGTTCATCGCCTTGCGGCGCAGCTGCTTGTAGGCCTCCTCCTCGCTGAGGCCCTTCAGGTTCATCAGGATGCCCTTGGCGCGCTCGATCAGCTTGCGGTCGGCAAGTTCGCCCCGCGCCTCCGAGAGCTCGCGCTGCAGCCGCGCGAAGGCGTTGTGGCGCAGGATCGCGATGTCGAGGATCGAGCGGATCCGCTCCGGCCTCAACCCGTCGACCACGTAGGCCGAGATCCCGGCATCGACCGCCGCCTGCATCATCGCGGCGTCGGAGCGGTCGACGAACATCGCCACCGGCCGCTCCGCCTGCCGGGTGACGCTCGACATCTGCTCCAGGATGTCCCGGCTCGGGCTCTCGAGGTGGATCACCACCACGTCGGGGGCGAGCGCGGCGACGCGCTCCATCAGGTCGGCGGTGTCGGGCACGACCACGACGCGGCCGATCCCGGCGGCCCGCAGACCCTCCTCCAGGATGGCGGCGCGCGCCCGGCTCGGGTCGATCACGGCGACGGTGAGGTTGGTCTCTGTCATCGCGGCCCGGTTCCGGCCATGTCCCTGAGGATTCTCGCGCCGATCATTGTTCTCGTCCGCGGCGGGCGGGCGAAGCGTGGCGATCGGCTGTCGCGACACGCTCTTATGCTTTGCCGTGGGCGACGCAAGCCGCGTGCCCGCCCAGCTGGCCGATCCGCGCGACGCCCAGCGCCCGGCGTTTACACAATGAGACGCGACGGCCCAGCTTCCGCCGCAAACGGAGCCGCATTCTCCGGCGTCGGCGGCGCGGATCGCGAGGTGGATCGGTGAGTCGGATGCTTGGACAGGACCCGCTGCGGGACGCTCAGGGACCGCGCCTGTCCCTCCCCTTCCTGCCGACGCTCGTGACCGCGGTGCTGATCGGTGCCGGCTCCCTGCTCTGCCGCGGGCCGGCAACCCCGCCGCCCGCGCCGCGCCTCGACGCGCAGGCCTTCGCGCCGGCCGCTGCCCAGCCGGCCGCTCTGCCGACCCTTGCTGCGCGCCCGCCGGCCGCCCTGATCTTCGCCGAGCACTTTCCGGT
>NZ_LSIX01000030.1:0-315 GCF_001556475.1 Methylobacterium sp. CCH5-D2
TCTGCTCGGACGCCGAGGTCGAGAGCGTGGTCGCCCACCTCAAGCGCCAGGGCCGCCCCGCCTACCTCGACGCCGTCACGGCCGACGACGAGGAAGACGCCTCGGGCAAGGGCGGTAAGGGCAAGGGCGCCACCGAGCTCGAGGTGGACGGGGCGGTGTTCGACCAGGGCGCCTTCGGCGAGGCAGGCGGCGACCTCTACGAGCAAGCCGTTCAGGTGGTGCTGCGGGACCAGAAGGCCTCGACCAGCTACATCCAGCGTCGCCTGCAGATCGGCTACAACCGCGCCGCCTCGCTGATGGAGCGGATGGAGATCG
>NZ_LSIX01000305.1:0-3004 GCF_001556475.1 Methylobacterium sp. CCH5-D2
GCCGGAGGAAGAAGCGGCGGTCCGCCTCAATCGTCGGCTCGTTCTGCGCGGCGAGCCGCTTGAGGCGTCGCCGGGTGACACGGGAGACAGACGTCGCGATCATGCGCGCCTCCGCCAATCATCGGATGAGGGGTAGGCCAGCTCGGCGATCACGGCCGCATGGAGCGGCGACAGGCCGAAGCGGGCTGCGAGGAAGGGGGCTTGCCGAGGCGGCTCGGCTGGCGCATACCTCTCGGTGCTGACTTGCCGGAAAGCATTCGAGAGACCCGTGGCGCCCCGCGCTGCGGGTTTCTTCATTTCAGGCGGCCTCCTTCATCGAGAGGCGCGCGTCGAAAGCGTCGAGACTGGTTTCGCTCCAAAACCGCCGACCATTCACGATGAGGTCGGGCTTGGGGAAGTCGACCTTGCCGTCATTGATCCAGCGCCACAGACCCATCTCCGAGATGCCGCCGTATCGGCGACGGACCTGGGTCGCGGTGCAGTAGAGCTTCTGTCGATCGCTCATCTTCACACCTCCAAACGCGCACGAACTCTCGTGCTCGAAAGCAATGTGCTTCGAGACGCAGCCCGGATCTACGCTGGTGATTTGCTAGCGGCTGACCGCTTTATTGTGCTGGCAACCTAGCCCAACCTGACCGCAGCAAAGTGCGGGCGATTGGGCATCATTTGCCATCACTCGGCGACTGGTTGTGGCGCCGTCCGAACCGTTCCTGATAGAGGCGCCCAAACTCACTCAGGGGCGCTGCCATCTGGTTTTTCAGATAGTATAGGCCAGTAGCATCTGCGGCTTCGCCGCCCACAGACCCATACGTCGGATCAATACCCTGCCTGAACTTTATCTTGCCGGCCTCGAATGCTGGTTCGATCGGCTCGGTAGGCTCTATGGTTGTTTCCCAGTCCCGCAAGGTGTGTACGGAAACCCCGGTGGCGATAGCTACTAGGCTCAGCGCATTCTTCTTTGTTTGGCCCTGTCCTCGGAGAAACTCTACGTATTGTAGGGCTCTCGTACGCATCACGTCCCACTGCCAAGACGTGTCGTGTCGGCCGTTGGGCACCGGCTCCAAGATCGGGAGCACTTCCCCTCTATCGAGTGCATCCATCGCCTCGATCAGCTCAATGACGAGCTCGCGCGGGATGAACAGAGGCATGGGATCGATGGCACGCCCATGGGACGGCCATTGCGCAGCTACCTGCATATTAAGGTACGCTTGCAACTTCATTCTCGCGGGTATGCCCGACCATCCGTTCTCCGGCGATCCGACCACCTCGCTAAGTGTCCAAGTCGCGGCGTCCAGCGAGAGCAGTTGCCAGATCAAATATCCCGTTGCTGATCGCCGGAGCGGGTCATCATCAACCAACGCTTCGTCTGATCTTCCAATACTTTCCGCGATTTCGCTCCATTTCTTGTAGTTTCGGAGCAGCTCACAAGCGATCTCATCTTTGCCCTTTCCAATTGCGTGATCAGGATCGCGGAACAGCTTGAGGACTGCCTCCCACAGCTCGCCGAGCCGGGCTTGCTTCCAGGCCTCATCCATGACTCGCACCCCTACCGCAGATGGCTTCGACGCGTGCAGCCCAAGCCTCCAGCGCTGCCCGTTTCTCGTCGAGGTACTGGTAGCGGTTGTAGATCGCAGCGACGCCGCTGATCGTGCCCGAGCGATGGTTCAGCACGGCCTCGGTGACGTGGATCGGGTGCTTCAGCTTCGCCATACCGGTGCTGCAGGTCCGGCGGAGATCGTGCAGGCGCCAGGGCGCGACCGTCACGGCCGTCGGATCCCTACCCTCTTCGGTCGAGCACTGCTGCGCGATCGCCAGCATCGCCTCATCGAAGCGCCGCTTGCTACTGGAATGGTCGGAGATCGGCGCAGTGCCGGTGCGAGAGAAGATGTAGCCTGCCTCCCCCGCGATGCGCGGCACGCCTTCGAGTATCGCCTGCGCGGCTGACGACAGCGGGACGAGGTGCTCGAGCGAGTTCTTCGTCCGGGCGGCCGGGATGGTCCAGAGATCGCCCGTGACCTCGGCGCGGACCATCTGCGTGACCTCGTTCCGGCGCTGGCCTGTCAGCAGGAGCAGCTGCACGGCAGGTCCGAAGGGGAAGCCTACGCGATCCGCCGTGCGCCAGATCAGCCGGACCTCGGCGTCGGTGAGCACGCGGTCGCGGCCCACCTCGGTCCGGGGCGGCTTGAGGCCGAGGAAGGGCGTCGTCTCGATCAGCTCGCGTCGGAGCGCGAAGTTGAACAGGGCGCGAGCTGCCGTGAAGACCCGATTCGCGCCCGTACCCATGCCTGCGTCTGTCAGGGCGTCCGTTAGGGCGACGACGTCCTTGCGCTTGACCTCACCGATTCGCCGCGATCCCCAGCGCGGGACGATGTGGTTCCGCAGCAGGCCTTCCATGATCGCGGCATAGGCGGGCTTGCAGTTCGGCTTCAGATGCCGGTCGACATAGAGCTTCACCACCATATCGATTCGGTCAGCCGGCTCGGCCCGGGCTGCCTCGGCCGCCGCGACCTTCTCAGCGAACGGGTCGCGGCCGGTCGCGGCCGTCTGAAGTGCCTCGCGGGCCTTGGCTCGCGCGGTGCCGAGGTCGAACAGCGGGTAGCTGCCGATCGTGAACTTCCGGGGCCGGCCGGCGATCCGGTAGCGTACCGCCCACGACTTCAAGCCGCTCGGCTGGACGACCAAGTAGAAGCCCGGAAGCGCGGCGTCCGGGATCTCCAGCCTGCGCGCCGCGTCGGGCTTGCATCTCTCAACACTCTGCACGGTGAGCACCTTCGCTGCCACGAGATGCGCTCCTCCGGGTAACACAGGGGTACGCGAATCAGGCCGTTATGGCCCGTTCCGCGATGTTACCGGATGTTAGCGCGCTTCGCGAAAATGCTAAGTGCCGCGGTGCCTTAGGGCGGGGCATGACCTCGGAATTGTGAGGCCCTGTTAGGGCTTGGCACAATTCTTAAAATCTTGCGGCCGCAAGGCCGTGCGGGTTCGAGTCCCGCCGTCCGCACCA
>NZ_LSIX01000306.1:0-4147 GCF_001556475.1 Methylobacterium sp. CCH5-D2
GATCGAGCGCTACCGCCGGGCCGCAGGCCTCGAAGCCGCGCACGCGGCCCCCGCGCTCGCGCAACAGCCAGACGCCGTCGCCGCCGAGGCCGTTCCTGTGCGGGTAGACCACCGCGATCGAGGCCGCCATCGCGACCATCGCCTCGACCGCGTTGCCGCCCTGCGCCAGCACGGACAGCCCGGCCCGCGCCGCGAGATCGTGCGGCGCGGCAACGGCGCCGTGGGCGAAGACGGGTGTCTCGGGCATCTCGGGTCCTGACCGCTGGTACCGAACGGGTTAGACGCGGGTAAGCCGCCTGGATAGCCGCCGGTAAAGCCGCGCGGTCTGGGGGACGGCTTTAACAACCTGCAATTGTGATACGCCGTGCCGCAGGCGGAACGCTTGGCGTCGTCTGCCTCTTACCCGCGCATGTTGATCTTCGAATGGGTCGTCGCCGTCCTCTTCGGCGCGGTCCTGCTCGCGGCGCTGGCCCGGCGCCTCGGCGCACCCTATCCGGCCTTCCTGGCGCTCGGCGGCGCGGCGCTCGCCTTCGTGCCGGGCGTGCCCGACCTCACCCTCGATCCGGAACTCGCGCTGGCGCTGTTCCTGGCGCCCGTGCTGCTGGACGCCGGCTACGACACCTCGCTGCGCGACCTGAAGGCGAACTGGCGGCCGATCGGCGGGCTCGCGCTCGGGGCCGTGGCGGCCACCACCGCGGCGGTCGCCCTGGTGACGCACCTGATGATCCCCGGCATGCCCATCGCCGCCTGCATCGTGCTCGGCGCCGTCGTGGCCCCGCCCGACGCGGTGGCGGCGCTCTCGGTGCTGCGCCACGTCTCGCTGCCGCACCGGCTCACCACCATCCTGCGGGGCGAGAGCCTGCTGAACGATGCCGGCTCGCTGCTGATCTACCGGCTCGGGGTGGCGGCGGCGGCCGCCGGCAGCTTCGACCCCGCCAAGGTGGCGCCGACCTTCCTGCTCGGCGTGGTGGGCAGCCTGATCGCCGGCCCGGTGCTCGCCCGCGGCTTCGTGGCGGTCGCTCCCCGCTTCCCCGATGCGGCGAGCGCCATCGTGATGCAGTTCGTGGCCGCCTTCGGCATCTGGCTCGTCGCCGAGCGGCTGGAACTGTCGGGGGTGCTCACGGTGGTCAGCTTCGCCATCACGGTGGCGCGTTACAGCCCCGGCATCACCGCGCCGCGCACCCGCATCGTCTCCTACGCGGTCTGGGAGACGGCGGTGTTCGTGCTCAACGTGCTGGCCTTCGTGCTGGTCGGCCTGCAGATCGGCCCGATCCTCGACCGGCTGAGCGGGGGCGAGCAGGCCCGGGCGATCGGGCTCGCGGCGGCGGTCTTCGCCACCGTGGTCCTGGTGCGCCTGCTCTGGGTGCTGCCGGCCAACGGCCTGCGCGGGCGGATCCGGGGGCGGGACAGCTCGACGGGCTTCCGGCCGGCGCTGGCGATCTCCTGGGCGGGCATGCGTGGCATCGTCACCATCGCGACCGCGCTCGCCCTGCCGCCGGACTTCCCCGAGCGCGACCTCATCGTGTTCACGGCCTTCTTCACCGTGCTCGGCACGCTGACGGTCCAGGGGCTGACCCTCAACCCCCTGCTGCGCCGGCTCGGCCTGGAGGACGACGACCCGGTGGGCCTGGAGGCGGGACAGGCGCGGGCCGAGGCCTACGCGGCGGCCCTCGACAGCCTGGGTGAGGCGGAGGAGGCCGGCGCGGCGGCCGCGCTGCGGGCCGAGTTCGCGGCCGCCCTCGCGGAGGCCGAGCGCCACGAGAAGGGAGTCGCGCCCGAATCCCTGCCCGCCGACGCGGCGCGCCGGCGCGCCATCGCGGCGGCGCGCGACACGGTGCTGCGCCTGCGCCGGGAGGGCCGCATCGGCGACGACGCCTACTATCGCCTGGAGGAGGAGTTCGACTGGGCCGAGCTCAACGCGACCCCGCGGGCCGAGGCGTAGGGGGCGGCGTGATCAGGCGGGCGTAGGCCGCCTCCGGCACGCCGTAGCTGCCGTGGGTCAGGGCTTTCAGGCCGCCGCGGTCGAGGATCAGCACGCGCTTGCGCCGGTTGCGGATCAGGCCCGCGCCTTCCAGGCCCTGCAGCGCCAGGGTGACGCCGGCCCGCTGCACGCCGAGCATCAGCGACAGGAACTCGTGCGTGAGGGCGAGCTCGTCCCCCTCGACCCGGTCGTGGCACATCAGGAGCCAGCGCGCGAGCCGGCTCTCGAGGTTCAGCGCGGCGTGCGCGTGGGCGGTCTCGCCGAGCTGGAGCAGCTGCGTCTGGATATAGGCGAGGAGCGTCGCCCGCAGGCTCGCGCTCTCCGCCGCCGCCGCGCCGAGCGCCGCGGGCGCGATCGCCAGCCCGGATCCGGCCATCTGCACGACGTGGGCGTGCGGCGTCACGGCGTCGGCGAGGAGGGCGGGCGCGGCCCCCGCCAGCCCCTCGCTGCCCACCAGCCCGATCTCGACGCGCTGCTGCCCGTGCGCGGTCGCCACGGAGACGAAGCCGCTCTCGGGGAAGACGCAGGCCGCGATCGCCTCGCCGGGGGCGATCAGGGACAGCCCGAGCGGCAGGTCCACGGGCCGGAGATGCGGTGCGAGGCGCGCGAGATCGGAGGGGTCGAGCGCGCGCAGCAATCGGTTTCGGATCTCTGATCGATGCGGCTCCGAGACCTCGTCTTCACCACGCGCGGACCGGATTACAGGCATCGGGTTTCGGTATTCTTGATCTGCTGGGCTCGAACGCGCCGCGGATCGCGCGCCGGGCCGGGAAACCACTAGCAGAGCAAGATCTTCATGAACTAATCCATGTTAAGACTTGAGTGTCGGTTCGCAGTGTTGGGAGGCGAGCTTCTGTTCGGTATCGAACCGATCGGCCCCGAACCCTGGCACCCGCTGGCGGGCCTCCCTACAACCGCTGGATGAAGCTGAGCAGGCATAGGCACGCGGATCCCGGATCGCCCGGCCGCCGACGCATGGGGCGCGGGCGCGCATGAGCCGCCCCGTCGGCGCATCCCGATCCTTCGCCGAGCCGTGCGCGGCGGCCGCCTCGCGGGCCGGTGCGGCGGGCGGAATGTCGTGATGGACGCGTTCCCGTTCGAGCCGCCGCCGCGTACGGCCGAGGCGGACGGCGCCGACATGCTGGCGCGCAAGCTCGGCGGCTTCGTCGATCTCGACGCGGCCGACCTCGCCGCCCTCGAACGGGTCTGCGGGCGGGCGCGCCGCTTCGTCGGGCAGACCGATCTCCTGCAGCAGGGCGAGGTTCCGGACACGGTGATCGCGGTGCTGCGCGGCTTCGTCTGCCGCGCCCGCCACCGGCCGAACGGGTCCTGTCAGATCCTCGCCTACCTCCTGCCGGGCGACGTCTCCGATTGCGACGTCACCGACCCGCGGCCGATGGACCACGTGATCGCGACGCTCTCGGCCTGCCTCGTAGCGCGCATCCCGCGCGAGGTCTTCGCGGCACTCCTCGACCGGCATCCCGCGATCGCGCGGGCGCTGCGCATCGCGCGCAGCGTCGATGAGGCGGTCGCGCGGGAGTGGCTGGTGAGCGTGGGGCGGCGCTCCGCCCGCGAGCGGCTCGCCCACCTGTTCTGCGAGCTGTCGGTGCGACTCGGCGCGGTCGGCCTCGCGGGCCCCGACGGCTACGAGCTGCCGCTGACGCAGGTGGCGCTCTCCGACACCCTGGCGCTCACCAGCGTGCACGTGAACCGAACCCTGCGGGAGATGCGGCACGACGGGCTGATCGAGCTGAAGGGCCGGCGCCTCGTCATCCTCGACGCGGAGCGGCTGCGCTCGGTCGCCGAGTTCGACGCCGCCTATCTCCGACGGGCGGCCGGGGGATCGACCTGCGCGCTGGGGTGATGCGGTTTGCGGTTGAAGGGTTCGGCCGTGTCGGGTGAACCGCGCCGCGCCCCCTCTCCCATAGGGAGAGGGTTTTGAGGTGAGGGGTATGACGTTTCAGAACTGAGCACACCATCGGCGCGCGTTCAGGCTGTGCCCTACCCGGCTACGTCATACCCCTCACCCTGTCCCTCTCCCTATGGGAGAGGGGACCCGCGCTTCATCCTGAGAGGATCCGCAACACCGAACGCTTCGACCGGATCCCGTGTGCGGTGAACCGCGCCGCGCCCCCTCTCCCATAGGGAGAGGGTTGGGGTGAGGGG
>NZ_LSIX01000307.1:0-686 GCF_001556475.1 Methylobacterium sp. CCH5-D2
CATCGTCCCGGCCTACCGCACCGCGGGCGCGCTCGACGAGCCGTCGTGGTCCTTCGAGATCGGGCCGGTCTTCCTCGGCCTGGCCGGCGCCCTCACGCAGACCGCGCCCGAAGCCGGTGCGGTCCTGCAGGTCGGCGTCGCGGCGTCCCCGACCCGCCTCTTGGTCGGGATCCAGGAACCGTACTTCCTGGCCTCCTAGGGAGCATCACCATGCCTGCAAAGAGCTTCGCCCGCCGGGTCGCGGGCGTCTGGCGCGAGGTGCTGGGCGTCGTCACGTCGTCCGGCGCCGCCAACGCGGGCGACATCCCCGCGCTCGACGACAGCGGCCACCTCGACGCCTCGGTTATGCCGGTGGGCTACGGCGCCGACGGGAAAGTGCTCACCGCGAGCGAGGCCCTGTCCGCCACGAACCTCGTCAGCGTCTGGAACAATGCCGGCGCCGAGAGCGTCCGGAAGGCCGACGCCTCGGCCGAGGGCAAGCCTGCCAACGGCTACGTGCTGGACGCGGCCACCTCCGGCGGCACGGTGACGGTCTACTTCGGCCGCAAGATCACCGGCCTCACCGGCATCGTGCCGGGCCAGCGCTACTACCTCGCGACCGCCCCGGGCGGCTTCACGGCAACGCCCGTGACCGGCGCGGGCAAGATCGACCAGTTCATCGGCACGGGCATCTCGACCACCGAGAT
>NZ_LSIX01000308.1:0-10144 GCF_001556475.1 Methylobacterium sp. CCH5-D2
CCGCGCCGGCAACCGCCATCGCCTTCAACACGCGCCCGCAGGACAGCGCGGCGGCGCTCGAGCGCGTGTACCCCGAAGCCCCGCGAAGCTGATCGCAGGAGGCGCCCTTCCGGGATCACCAGTTCGTCCCGACGGCACTGAGCCATCCGGCTTGTTTGCCGGCGGCCGGGAGCTCTCCGCGCCCAGGCCCTCCGAGAGGCGATCGCGATCATTTGCGCCCGCGCGCTGCCGGCGCAGGAGACCTACCAGAGCCGGGGCTTGCGCTGCCTCGAGCGACCCGAGAGGAGCACCAGCCGATAACGGATCCGCTCTCCTACCGCCTGCACCGCAGGCTGGGCGGCTTCTGCAACCACTGCGGCTGCAAGGGCGGACCAGGTTGGCGGGCGCCTGACGGGAAGTGCGTCGGACACCGCAACATCTCGAAGCTGTGCGGCTCACCCCCCTCGAAGCGCTGCAAAAAGGAGGGGTGAGGCGTGCGCTATCTGCGCCGTGGGCGTCTTTCTGCTCGCGATGCCTGCGCGGGCTGCCGAGCCGATTACACCTGCCGCTATGCCCCAGCGGAGGCCGCCGCTTATCCCAGTTCTTGCGAGGTGTACGACCACGCTCTGACCGGCTAGTCTGGCTGGCCGCGCAGCAGCTTCACGATCGTCCTGGCGATCGCCTCGTTGTTCAGGAGGTCGACCTTAGTTTCGTTGTCGGTGAGGATCATCGTGCCGCCCCCGTCGTCACCAGCCCGAACAATTCGCCGACGGGCACCTGAGCGCGGCCAGTCTCCGCGGCGCGACGAACCTTGCGTTCAAGAACGGCGCGCAAGGGAATCTGGCGGTCGAGCGCGTCGTGAAGGTCGCGACCGTCCATGCAGATAAGCCGCTTCCCGGCGCCGAACGCAGTCAAGCCCTCGGCGGTGAAGCCGTGGTAGCTGACGAAGAGGCCGCGCGCCCAGGCTGCCTTCTGCTCAATCTTGCCGTGAAAGGCATGGAGATCGCCGACGCCCGTCGGGCTCGCCTGCCATTTGGCCTCGAGCAGATAGGTCTCCTCGCCGAGCAGGAAGCTGCCGTCGATCTGTTCGCCGATATTGCGGAAGGGCTCGCGCGCCTTGAGGCCGGCGATGTCGAAGCAACGCCGGAGGAAGTCCTCGAACCCATAGCCGCGATCCTGCGGCGCCAGACTCGCGATCCGGACGAGATCGTCGCGGAGCCCGGCGAGCAGGCGCCAGTCGGTCGCCGGCTGTGGCCGCTGATCGCGACTGCTCTCCAGAGCGCCGTTCAACCGGGCGACCAGCGCGAGGAAGCGTCCCTCGGCGTTCGGCACCGGGTCGGACTGACCGGTATGGGCCAGCCACGCGGCGCGATGGTCCCAGAGGGCGCGCAAGGTCCGGACGACGCTGGCGTCATCGACCTTCTGCAGGAAGCAGCGCAAGCGCTTGCCCTTCGATCCGCCATGTTCGGCATAGGCGGGATCGTCGATGTCGACGTCGAGCTCGCTCGCGAAGAAGTCCACGAAGGAGGAGTCGGAGAAGTCGAGCACATAGCCGCGCCCCCGGATAAAATCCACGAGGTCGTCGACCAGTCTCAAATCGATGGAGCGTATCGAGCTAATGGCTTGTCCTCATACAAGAAACGGGAGGAATCCGGTGGTGTTTGGCGTTGAGGTCGACGACACTGCAGCCGTCATGTGAGATCGGTCGGGGGAGACGCCGCAGGCAGCAGCCGGCCAGCATGTGCCCGAGACGAAGGCAGGGGGCGGAGTGAACCAGGAGTCGCAGAGGATCAGTGCTAGCTTCGAGGCGATCGACGACCTGCTGTGGCAGGCGGTGGCCGGACGGCTGCCGACACTCGGCGCCGTCACGCTGGCCCGGTCTGGCCGAATCGGGCCGCTGGTCGAGCTGGCGACGGCGATGGCGGCGCTGCCCGACGCCTATAGCGCCGTGACTGTCGAGCCGCCCGTATTCCATCAGATCAACCGCGCACTTCAGGAAGGAACGGTTAGCGGCGCGGGCGCCCGTGATCGAGCGGGCGTGTTCCCGCTGTCGCGCCATGACCCTGAGGGTGATGGGCCCGAACGTTTGGTCTGGGATCAGTGGGCTAAGCATGCCGAGAACGCGGCCGTCGCGGCGGGTCTCGCGCGGGAACTGGCAGCGGGGCTCATGGGCGCCCTCGGCGAGTTGCTGGACAATGTCCTCGAGCATAGCGGCCGGCCGGAAAGCGGCGTTGTGGCCTATGCCGCGAGCGAAGGCGCCTTCGAGTTCGTCGTCGCCGACGCGGGGCGCGGCGTGCTGGCGAGCTTGCGCGAGAACCCTGAGTTCGCCGGGCTGACGGATTCTGGAACGGCGCTGCGGATGGCCGCGTCCGACGGCGCATCGCGACATGCCCGAAGCACGGGCCACGGCTACGGCATCGGTCGGTTGTTTCGCGCGCTTGCTCATGACGCCGCCGAGTTACGATTTCGCAGCGGCGACCACGCCCTGCGGCTCTGGGGCGACGCCCCGAGCCTCACCGGACAGGTGGAGTTGGCGCAAAAGGCCGGGCTGGACGGACTCGTCGTCTCGGTGCGCTGCGCGTCGAATGCGCCGCGTCGGCGGCCGTAACCGCAAGGCGGGCCTGGCACAGGTCTCATAGGAGGCTCGCACTAGCGCGACGTTGTGCGCGAGGAGGTCGTCGATCGGCGCCCCCTCCGGGGTCGGGAACTTCACCCACTTCAGCCGGCCCGATTCGGTCAGATGGGCCCGCCGCCGGCGGATGGTGCGCGAGAAGGCCTCGGTCTCGACCAGGGTGACGTCGGAGAAGTGCCGGCGGAGCATGTCCAGCTTGCGCCCGCCGCCCCGGATGACGAGCGTGAGCGGCCGACCGACGTGATCGGCGAGCGCGCAGAGCTGGGCGACGTGCCAGTCGATCCGCTCGCCCCGACCGCAGCCGGTTGCGAACTCGAACGCGAGGATCTCGATCTCCGGGCGGTCGGCGATGAGCTCGGCCCAGCGGGTGTAGTCGTGCTGGGTGCGGCCGTTCACATGCAGGGCGGTCGGCAGGCCCGCCCCCGCCATCTCCGTCCAGGCCAGCAGAATGCGCTTCATGGCGTGAAGGTTGTCGGTGCGCGGCACGTCCGTCAGGACGCTGTAGTTGGGCGTCGTGACGAGCGTGACGCCGAGCGCCCGCAATGCGGCCAGGATGGCGGGCCGGTCCTTGAGTTCCCACCAGCGCTCGATGGGCCCATCCTTGTCGACGCCGGACACCACGATCGCCGCGCCTTCGGGGATCAGGAACCGCGCTGCGAGGTCGGTACGGGAAGCGACGTGCGGCTTGCCGGTCGCGAGGTTGACGAGCTCATAGAGCGAGATCGCGACGGCCGGCTCGTCGAGGGTCGCCGCGCGTCCGTAGCGGTGATCGACGAAGGGAACGATCGCCGGCAGTGGGGGCACGCCGTTGGCCACGGGGCGCGGCGCCGTTTCGAAACCGAGACCTTCGACCTCCCGCATCCGGGCCACGAAGGCGCGCGGATTGAACCGGCAGACCATGTCGCACTTGGTCTTGTCCTGGCAGGAGCAAAGGTCGCGGCAGTCGAGGATGCCGGCGTCGGTGTGGAGGCCGCCGCAGCGATCGCGGTCGAGGCAGGTCGGGCAGCCCAGCGACGGGGCGTGGCGCGTGGCGTCGTCCCAGAGCCGCCGTGGCTGCGGGAAGTGGCGCGAGGGCTCATGGGACGGTCGGCGGTTCATTTCACGCTGATCTCCGCGGTGTCGCCGAAGAGCCCCACGCGCTGGAGCACCCCTTCGGCGTAGCCGCCGCCGTCGCGGATGGCCGCCGTCAGCTCAGGCGAGGGGTTGGCCACCCGCCCGATCGCGCGCAGGCCGTCGCTGACGGCGAGGCCGTCGGGTCCGCTCTGGACGATCAGCGTGTCGCCGGCCCTAACGCGGGAGCCGGCGTTCAGGTCGGCGGTGACGGTGCGGGCGGCCTCGGACATGGTAAGGTCGAGGAGCGTCGGCGCTTTCAGACGGTCGAGGCCGCCATCCCAGCGCTTTCGCCACGGCTTGCCGGTCTGTGCCCGGATGTAGTCGAGGCCCATCAGGCGGTCTCCAGGAGCGGGCTGAAGGATTTGGATTTGCCCTGCTTGCGTTCGACGAGCAGGCCCTTGGTGGCCAGCGCCGATAGCCGGTTGTTCCAGGCGGTCGGCCCGATGCCCTGGCTGCCGAAGCGGGCGGCGAGTTCTGGCGCGGTAATGGCGCCGAGCTCGATCACCGCCTCGAAGGTCGAGCGCTGGGCGGGGTCGAGGTCGCCGATCAGCTGGGCGCCGAGGACGCGGTCTTGGGTGTCGAGCTCGCAACTCCAGAGCACGTCGCCACGGGCGCGAACGAAGAACTCCAGCTCTTCGGCGACGGCCGGGAGGAGGTTGGCCACGACGGGGTAGATGTTGGGCAGGGTTTGCCGGGCGTAGTCTCGGAATCCGATGACGGCCTCGCGCAGGAAGGAGGCGGTCGCGACCTCGACCCGGTCGAAGTCGAGGAAGGCGGGTGTCGGTGTCCCCGACGAGCGCGTCACCGCGATCAGCGTGCTCAGCAGCTTCCGTCCCGGGATTGCGCCCGAGAGGACGGTCCGGCCGCCGGTCAGATCGATCAGTCGATGCCGCAATTCACTATCCTCACTTGAGTGGCGTGAAGGTGGTGAAATTGGATCGCCTCGTCAAGGGTATCCGGCGTTACGCTCTGGTTTTCTCCAACTCGCTAGCAGAGAAGCGGCCTCTGTCCGAAATTTGTACACCTTCTTCGGACTAGCAGCTTGGCATTCGTCCGAAAAAAGGCTACAAATTTCGGACATGAACGACTCGCCGACGGACCTTAAGGCCGCTGTGCTGCACCGGATGCGGCAGGACGGGCCGCGCAAGGTGTGGACGCCCGCCGACTTTCTCGACCTCGGCTCGCGCGACGCGGTCGACAAGGCGCTTCAGCGGCTGACGAAGGCGGAGCAGCTGCGCCGGATCGACCGCGGGCTCTATGATCGGCCTGGCTTCAACAAGCTGACCCAGAAACCGAACCCGCCCGATCCTCGCTCCGTGATCGAGGCGCTCGGTCGCCGCGACCAAGTCCGGATGCTGGTCGACGGGATGACCGCGGCCAACGACCTCGGGCTGACGGACGCCGTCCCCGCCAAGATCGTCGTCCATTCCGACGCCCGGCGCCGCGCGCTGCGGCTGGGCAACGTGACCATCAGCTTCCGCCCGACGGCAGCCAGCAAGCTCTTCTGGGCCGGACGCCCGGCCATGCGCGTCGTCCAGGCGCTACACTGGATGCGCGACCTGCTCGGGAGGGATGGCGAGACCGACCGGGTGCGTCGCAAGCTCCGCACGCTGCTCGACGATCCCGAGGCGGGACCGCCGCTCCGAGCGGATCTTCTAGATGGGATGACGACGCTCCCGACCTGGATGCGCGTTTTACTGAAGACGGTGGTCGAGGGCGACGACGGTGCGTCGGCGAAACGCAGCGGCGATGATGAGCATCATGGCCATGACGACGATGATGATCATGATCATCGCCGCCACAGTCCGGCTGCCGCGCGGCAGGCCGGCGATCCCGGGCGGTCGCGTCAAAAAGCCGGCGCCGCAAAGTGGGCGCAGCCCGCACATCGCGCGCCGAAACGGACATCGAACGCATGAACCCGGCCTATGACGAAGTGTTCTCGGCGGGCGCCGAGACGATGCTCAGCGCTTTCGACACCACCGCGGCCCGGCTCGGCACGACGTCGCAGAACGTCGAGAAGGATTTCTGGGTTTGCTGGACCCTAGACGCGCTTTTCCACGGTCTCCCCGACGGTGGGCCCCGCCTCCTCTTCAAGGGCGGCACCTCGCTGTCGAAAGGCTTCGGGCTGATCAGCCGCTTCTCGGAAGACATCGACGTCACAGTGTTCCGTGACGATATCGGCGCGCATGCGACCATCGCTGAGCTCGAAGCGCTCAGCGGCAAGAAGCGTAAAGCGCGGCTTGATGCGATCCGGGACGCCTGCCAAGCCTACATCAACGGGCCAGTGCGCGAGGCGTTGACCGCTATCTTGAACGACCGCCTGACCGCCGCCGGTCTCGAAACTGGGGGCACCCGTGTCGAGCCCGACGATGCCGATCCCGACGGGCAGACGCTGTTGGTCTGGTATCCCGCGACGACCCCGCGCTCGGACTATGTGCGGGCGGCGATCAAGATCGAGTCCGGCGCGAAGTCGGCGCTCGACCCTAATCGCCAGGTGCCGATCAAGCCCTATGTCGACGATGACCTGCCGGCGCTCGACCTGACGGTGCCGGCGGTGCGCACCGTCGAGCCGGAGCGCACCTTCTGGGACAAGGTCGTCATCCTCCATGGCTTGCGCCGTTGGTTCGACAACCGCGGCGAACTCAAGGGCGGCGGTCAGCGTGTGTCGCGGCACTATTACGACCTCCATAGGCTCACCCAGGAGGCGGTTGGAACGACGGCGGCAGGTGATCTCGACCTCGGCGCCGACTGCGTCGCTCACGCCCGCATGTTCTTCAACAGGCCCGACTTCGACCTGGCGAGCGCCGCGCCAGGCAGGTTCGCGCTGATGCCTCACGACGGCATGGTCGATCAGCTGAGGACCGACTATCGCGCGATGACGGGCATGATCTTCGGAGAGCCGCCGGCCTTCGACGACGTGCTGGGAAGCGTCAGGGCTCTTGAGCGTGCGCTGAACGCGACGGACAGGCGAGCATGATCAGGCGCGGGAGCACGAGGTGGGCGAACGATGTATTTCCGCGTCCTTGATAACGGGGTTCGGCCGGCGGCGGACGCGAAGGATCGCGCCTACCTCCTGACTGACAACTGGGACGACTGGTTCAAGTACAACACCATGTACACGCTCGTCGTGTACGACGAGGACGGCGAGCGCCATCAAATCGGGAGCGTGAAGATCGGCCAGTTCGAGATGGAGGAGGGCCAGCGGCGCGCCGCCATTCCGAAAAACTTCGATGCACTGGACGACCGCTTCTTCTCGCTCGGCCAAGACGACAGCTACTACGAGGCGTTGAACGCGCTCGGCCCCGAACAGCGTGACCTCATCTTGCGGGCGCTGAAGGACGTCGCCTTCGACACCGAGCTCTTTCGGCGGGCTCTCGACGAGAAGGTGACCGGCGTCTCGCTGCTGCGCGCCGTCACGCCAGCAAGCGTGCAGGGACAGTTCTACAGAATGGCGCGCGGCGGCGCGCGTCTGTCGAGCTACAAGTTCAGCTACACGGCGTCTAAGCCGCCTCGGTCGCGGATCAACCCGGTCCGTCTCGATTTCGCGGTCCAGCCGGAGTCGCAGCCACCCACCAACATTCACGTGCTGATCGGCCGGAATGGTGTGGGCAAGACGCGGCTGCTGAACGGGATGACCCGCGCGCTCGTCGGCGCCGAGGCCGACGGGGAGGATGTCGGATCGTTCGAGGGCGACACGGAAGACCTGATCGACGAACGGTTGTTTGCCAACCTTGTCTCGGTAACCTTCAGCGCGTTCGATCCCTTCGGCCCTCTCCCGACCCGCCAGGATAAGTCGAGCGGCGTGCAGTACGCTTATATTGGACTGCGACGTAGGGGCCTCGGCGAAGACGGCAAGCCGCACCCGCCGCGGACTCCCGACCAGCTCTCGTCGGTCTTCGGCCGCAGCGTCTGGTTGTGCCGGCAGGGCGCGCGCGTGAGCCGATGGCGGCGCGCCTTGGAGATGCTTGAGGCCGATCCAATCTTTAAGGACGCCGAGGTTGCGTCGCTTGCGGACGAAGATCTGCCCGAGAAGGAGTTTCGGGCGCGGGCGCGCTCCCTGTTCGGTAAACTGAGCTCGGGGCACAAGATCGTCCTGCTGACGATTACGCGCCTCGTGGAGACCGTCGAAGAGCGCACGCTCGTTTTGCTCGACGAGCCCGAGGCGCATCTTCATCCGCCGCTGCTGTCGGCCTTGGTCCGCGCGCTCTCCGATCTGCTGATCAACCGCAACGGCGTCGGCATAATCGCGACCCATTCGCCGGTCGTATTGCAGGAGGTGCCGCGAAGCTGTGTCTGGAAGGTGCGCCGCATCAATGCTCGGGTGGAGGCGGACCGCCCCGAGATCGAGACCTTCGGCGAGAACGTCGGCATCCTGACGCGTGAGATCTTCGGACTGGAAGTCACCGACTCGGGCTTTCACAAAATGCTGCGGGACGCCGTTGCTGCGGGCGACGACTACGAGGATGTCGTCGGCCGCTTCGACGGCGAGTTGGGCGGCGAAGCCAAGGCCATCATCCGGGCCCTCATCGCCGCTCGCCAGATCGACGTCTAGTGATGCTGAAGCTCGATCGTCCGCCCTACTCGGCCGAAGACACGTTCGCCGCTTGCATTAGCCGGGTGCGTCTGCCGGCATTGAAGGCGAAGCTGACAGGCGCCACCCAGGCGATTAGCGATGCGTCGGACGCCTATGTGGCGGCGGCGGAAGCGCAGGCTCTCGACCAAATCGCACGCGATCCCCTCGTCAACGGCACGGTGACGACGGCGGAGATGGAGGCGGTCTACACGGGTCGCATGGCGAAGCAGAGCAGCCCCGGCCGCGCCATCTACGACGACATCTTCGCGGCAGCCAAAGGGCGTTGTCCGTTATGCGCGCATCGAACGGTGACCACGCTCGATCACCACCTGCCCAAGGCGCATTATCCGGCGCTGGCTGTCGTGCCGGTCAACCTCGTCCCGGCGTGTAGCGACTGCAATAAGGCCAAGCTCGCGAGCGTCCCCCATGCTCCCGAGGATGTTTCGATCCATCCGTACTTCGACGATGTCGCCGACGAACGTTGGCTGTACGCCGACGTCGTGGAAGTCGCGCCGGCATCCGTGCGCTTTCGAGTGGAGACCTCGGCTGCATGGGACCCGCTGCTCGCCGAGCGCGTAAAGAGGCATTTTCGAGGACTGAAGCTGTCATCGCTCTATGGTTCCGAGGCGGCGGAGGAGTTGCTCAACATTCGACATCTCCTGATCGGCCTTCAGGCGAGCGGCGTCGACCATGTTCGCGCCTACCTCGAAGAGCATGCTGAGAGTTGTCTTGCGGGGCGTCTCAATGGCTGGCGAGGAGCGGCTTACGAGGCCTGGGCCGAAAGCGACTGGTTCTGCAACGGTGGCTTCGCGGCGGTCGGCTGAGGGCGATCGTCCGGACCGTGCTGACGGTGTCCGAGCGGCGCGCCTGCCGGGCGCTTGGCCAGCAGGCTCGACGCAGCGCAAGGTGCCTCGGGGGAGAGACGACGAGGAGGCGCTGCTGGCTGACCTGAGCTTGCCCCGGCTTGATGGACACCGAGAACGCTTTCGCGTGAGGTGTTTGCCCGATGCCCAAGACCCGTCCCGCATACCCAGCCGAGTTCCGTCGGCAAATGATCCATCTGGTTTGTGCCGGCCGCGACCCGACCGACCTCGCCCGCGAATTCAAGCCATCGCGCCAGACCATCCAGAACTGGGTCGCGGAGGCTGACCGCGGCGCGGGAGGACGCGAGGCCGAGCCGCCGACTGCCGATCCCGGCCTGACGACGACCGAGCGCGACGAGTTCGTCCGGCTGCGGCGCGAGAGCTCTCCCCCGGAGCCTCGCAATCCGGCATCACCACTGCGGCCGTCCACGGCCCTCCTCGTGCTCGCCTGCTCGGTGGCCAAGCGGCCCGATCCCAGCCGCATCCCGGCGATCGCGCGCTACCACGGACCGCTCTGGCGCACCCTGTGCGCGACTGATCCCGTCGGTCGTAGCGCCCGCGTGGCTTTCCACTCCGCCCGGTTCGGCTTCCACGATGCGGCGACGCCGATCGCGGACTACAATGCCCAGCTGAGTGCGGACTTTGCAGCCCGGATGATCGCGGGCGGCGTGACGACGCGCTGGCTCAAGCCACCTTTGCCGCGGTGGCCGGACATGATCGGCGTCCATGCCGGCGCCGAGATCGCCGGACTGACCCGCAATGGGCATGAGCCGTTCGAGAAGGTCGCGCTGACCGGTGGCCGGCTCTACCTCGACGTGATGCACGCCCTGCTCGCTGGCTTCGTCGGCATGGGGCCGAACGCCCGCGTCAACGTCATCAACGGGCCGATCGGCCTGACGCAGTGGGATCCGCGCAACCGGCTGTACGGGGCCGCACAGACGCGGGGAGGGCGGTCGTGAGCGCCAGTCCCAGCCACAACGGCGG
>NZ_LSIX01000309.1:0-474 GCF_001556475.1 Methylobacterium sp. CCH5-D2
GGGGGAGCCTCGGCCTTCTTCTCGTCCTTGCAGGCCGTGAGCGCGAGCAGGCCGACGAGCGGCAAGACGGTGCGGATGCGCATGGGTGTTCCTCCTGATTGGCCGAAGTCGCAGTCGATGAACGCCACAGGGGAGGAGTCCGATCCTCGCAAGATCGTGGACGACCGCGGGGCCGGGGCGCGATCGCCGCGCAGGTGAGCGGATCCGACGGCCTCCGGCGAGCTCAGCCGGGCAGGGGGATCAGAGCCGGCGCCGCAGCCAGCCCGCGATCAGGTCGAGCGCGTCTGCCGCGGCCGCGATCACGCCGCCAAGCTCGATGAAGCCGTGGACCATGCCCGGATAGGTCCGCCGCTCCACCGCGACGCCCGCGGCGGCCAGCCGGTCGGCATAGGCCTCGCCCTCGTCGTGCAGCACGTCGCGGGCGCCGCCGACGAGCAGCGCGGGCGCGACGTGCTGCACGACGAGGGCGAGGCC
>NZ_LSIX01000310.1:0-662 GCF_001556475.1 Methylobacterium sp. CCH5-D2
GGGGAGGGTGGGCCGGCCGTAAGGCCGGGTCGGGAGAGGGGAACCCGGCTTCCGGAAGGGAGGCGGCTCTCACGCTGGGTCCAGCCCGATCCTGCACCGTCGTTCCCCTCTCTGCGGGACTTCGTCCCGACACCCCTGCTTCGCAGGGTACCCTCCCCCGCAGAGGGGGGAGGGGGGCGGTAGCGCCCAGCGCGCACCTGGCCGCGCTCGCCGTCGCGGCGCTGCGGCTCGAACTCGACACCTACCCGAAGCCCGGCCTCGTCAGCCGGGTCGACAGCGGCAGCCACGCCGACATGGACGCGGCGACCTTCGCGGCGAGCGCCTCCGCCCTCGAACCCCATTTCGCCGCGCTGGCCCGCGCCGGGGCGGCGGGGCTCGCCATGCCGGCGCTGCGCCGTATCGGCCTCGAGGCGGAGGCCGCGATGCGAGCGGCGACGGGCGGCGTGAACACCCATCGGGGGGCGATCTTCGGCCTGGGCCTCCTCGCCGCCGCCGCGGGCGCGCTCGGGCCCGGCCCGCTGCCCGCGGGCGCGCTCGGCGCCCACGTGCGCGAGCGCCACGCGGCGGGGATCCTCGGCGGGCCGGAACTCCTGCACGCGCCGGGCGCCCGCGCGCGGCGTCGCCACCGGATCGGCGGCGCGCCGGCCGAGGCGGCCGCCGGG
>NZ_LSIX01000311.1:0-6233 GCF_001556475.1 Methylobacterium sp. CCH5-D2
CAGCCGCGACAACCAGATCAACCTCGCCTATTCCGACCCGTCGAGCCAGACCTACGTCTCGGTCGCCGGCAAGGCCGAGATCGTGCGCGATCAGGCCAAGATCGACGAGAAGTGGCAGGAGAGCCTGAAGACCTGGTTCCCCAACGGCAAGGACGACCCCGAGGTGGCGCTGATCCGGGTCCATCCGGGGAAGGGCGAGTACTGGGACAGCCCGAACAGCACGATGGTCCACCTCTACGGCTACCTGAAGGCCACGCTCACCGGCGAGAGCCCGAAGACCGAGGTGAAGAAGGTCGATCTGGCCTGAATTCGGGGTCGGACCGGGCGAACCTGTCCCGGCTGACATAGGCCAAGCCATTGACTCCTGTGCCGCCCGCGTGCGCCCTGCGCTCGCGGGCGTCGCCATGCCCGCGGACGGAGCCGATCCCGATCGATGTCCGATCTCGCGACGCGGGTCTACAACCACAATTTCCGCATCGACCCGATCGTCCGGTCGCTGCTCGATACGGATTTCTACAAGCTCCTGATGGCGCAGATGATCCTGCGCCGGCACGGCGACGTCGCCGTCACCTTCGGCATCCACAACCGAACGCACCGCGTCCGCATCGCCGAGGCGGTCGATGCGGGGGAGCTGCGCGAGCAGCTCGACCATGCCCGCTCGCTCCGCCTCGGGCGCGGCGAGGCGACGTGGCTGCGCGGCAACGCCTTCTACGGCACGCGCCGCATCCTCTCGGCCGAGTTCATCGCGTGGTTCGAGGAGTTCCGCCTGCCGGACTACGAGCTCGCGGTCCGGGACGGGCAGTACGAGCTGAGCTTCCACGGCTCCTGGCTCGAGACCACGATGTGGGAGGTGCCCGCGCTCGCGATCCTGAACGAGCTGCGCTCGCGCGCCACGCTGCGCGGCATGGGCCGCTTCGACCTCCAAGTGCTCTACGCCCGCGCGATGAGCCGCGTCTGGGAGAAGATCGAGCGCCTGCGCCGCCTGCCCGACCTCTCGATCGCCGATTTCGGCACGCGTCGCCGCCACGGCTTCCTCTGGCAGGACTGGTGCGTGCAGGCGATGCAGGAGGGGCTCGGCCCCCACTTCACCGGCACCTCGAACTGCCTCATCGCCATGCGGCGCGAGCTGGAAGCGGTGGGCACCAACGCGCACGAATTGCCGATGGTCTACGCGGCCTTGAGCCCGGACGACGCAGCCTTGGCGCGCGCGCCCTACGACGTGCTGCGCGACTGGCAGCAGGATTACGAGGGCAACCTGCTGGTGGCGCTGCCCGACACCTACGGCACCACCGGCTTCCTCAGGGACGCCCCCGACTGGATCAGCGCCTGGACCGGCATCCGCATCGACTCGAAGGACCCGATCGAGGGCGGCGAGGAGGTGATCGCGTTCTGGCGCCAGCGGGGCTGCGACCCGCGCGAGAAGCTGGCGATCTTCTCCGACGGGCTCGACATCGACACGATCGAGAGGATCCACGCCCATTTCCACGGGCGGATGCGGATCGGCTACGGCTGGGGCACGCTGCTGACGAACGACTTCCGCGGCCTCGTCCCGGACGGCCGGCTCGACCCGATCTCGATCGTCTGCAAGGTTTCGGAGGCGAACGGTCATCCGACCGTGAAGATCTCCGACAACCCCAGCAAGGCGCAGGGGCCGGCGGCGCAGGTGGAGCGCTACAAGCGCGTCTTCGGCGTGGAGGAGCAGGCCGAACTGCCGGTCGTTGTCTGAGCGGGGTGCGTCCCCGGGAGCGCCGGTCCTCGATGCGGAGCGCGGGAATGCGGATCGATCTGAACAGCGACCTCGGCGAGGGCTTCGGCCCCTGGCGGATGGGCGACGACGCGGCGATCCTCGACGTGGTCACCTCGGCCAACGTCGCCTGCGGGCTGCACGCGGGCGATCCCGACATCATGGTGGCGACGGCGCAAGCCGCGCGGGTGCGCGGCGTCGCGCTCGGCGCCCATCCGGGCTTCGCCGACCTCCAGGGCTTCGGCCGCCGGGTCGTGCGCATGGGCGCGCGCGCGATCGAGAACCTCGTCGCCTACCAGGTCGGCGCGCTCCAGGCCTGCGCGGCGCTGGCAGGCCACCGCGTCACCTACGTCAAGGCGCACGGCGCGCTGAACAACCTCCAGAACGCCGAGGCCGAGGTCGCTGCCGCGGTGGCGCGGGGCGTGCGCGGGGTCGATCCCCGCCTCGTCCTCGTGGTGATGCCGGGCCTGCCCTCCGAGCGGGGCGCGCTCGAGGCCGGGCTCGCCGTCGCCCGGGAGGTCTTCGCGGACCGCGCCTACGCCGAGGACGGCCAGCTCGCCTCCCGGGCGCTCCCCGGCGCCGTGATCGAGGACCCCGACGAGGCCGCCGCGCGCGTTGCCGCGATGGTGGAGGAGGGGGCCGTCACCACGGTCTCGGGCCGGCGCCTGCCTGTGCGGATCGACACGGTCTGCGTCCACGGTGACACGCCCGGCGCCCTCGCGACGGCGCGGGCCGTGCGCCGCGCCCTGGAGGCGGCCGGGCACGCCCTGACGCCCTTCGCGCCCTGAGCCTCATGCCCTGACTTCACGCCCGCGTGAGCTTTGCCGTCCCGCAAGGGATCGTTTCGGCGCCCGCGGGGGTTCCCCGTGCGGCGCGACCCGAGCCCGCGCCGAAGCGTCGCGTTCACGGGCAGGCATACGGCATGGCGAGCATGACACCAGAGGGGCCGCTGATCCCGCCGCGGCCGACCCGCATCGCCGCGGCCGAGACCCCGCGCGCCGCGATGGCCTCGCCGGTGGTGATCGCCGCGGTGATCATCGCGGGCCTCTATTTCGGGCGCGAGATCCTGATTCCGATCGCCATCGCGCTGCTGCTCTCCTTCGTGCTCGGTCCCCTCGTCCACTTCCTGCGCCGGGTCCGCATCCCCCGCCTCCTCGCGGTCGGGCTGACGGTGATGCTCACGATGGGGGTCGTGGCCGCGCTCGCAACCCTGATCGGCGTGCAGGTCGCCGACCTCGCGGGCGACGTGCCGCGCTACCGCGCCACGATCGAGCGCAAGGTCGAGGGCCTGCGCGAGAGCCCGGTCGGCCGCATCACCGAGTACGTGGCCGGAATCGGACGCGCCATCCACGAGGCGGGCGCGCCCGAGCGGGGCGACAAGCAGGCGGACAAGCCGGCCGCGGAGCCCGGTGCCGAGCCCGAGCCGAAGCCGGTCGTCGTCGAGACGCGCCAGCCCATGCCGGGTCCGCTCGAGACCGCGGAGAAGCTGCTCTCGCCCGCGCTCAAGCCGCTGGCCACGGCGGGCATCGTCGTGGTGGTGCTGATCTTCGTGCTGATGCAGCGGGAGGACCTGCGCGACCGCATGATCCGGCTCGCCGGCTCCAGCGACCTGCACCGCACCACGGTCGCGATGGACGACGCCGCGCGCCGCCTGAGCCGCTACTTCGTGGCCCAGCTCGCACTGAACGCCGCCTTCGGCGTCGCGATCGGTGCCGGACTCTACCTCATCGGCGTGCCGAATCCCGTGCTCTGGGGCATCTTCGCCGCGCTGATGCGCTTCGTGCCCTATATCGGGGCCTTCCTGTGCGCCCTGTTCCCGATGGCGCTCGCGGCGGCGGTCGATCCGGGCTGGAACATGCTCATCGCCACGGGGCTGCTCTTCGTGGTGCTCGAGCCGCTGGTCGGGCAGATCTTCGAGCCGATGCTCTACGGGCACTCGACCGGGCTCTCGCCGCTGGCGGTCCTGGTCTCGGCCCTGTTCTGGACCTGGCTCTGGGGGCCGATCGGCCTGCTGCTCTCGACGCCGCTCACGGTCTGCCTCGTGGTGCTCGGCCGCCACGTCGACAAGCTCGAGTTCCTCGACGTGCTGTTCGGCAACACCCCGGCGCTCACCCCGGTCGAGAACTTCTACCAGCGCATCCTCGCCGACGACCCGGAGGAGGCGCAGGAGCACGCCGACCTGATCCTCGCCGAGTGCTCGCTCTCGGCCTACTACGATACGGTCGTGGTGAAGGGGCTCGAACTCGCCGCCCGCGACGCGGCGCGCGGCGTGCTCACCGTCGAGCAGAAGTCGGCGATCCGCGAGAGCGTGACCGAGCTGATCGAGGAACTCGCCGAGCGCGACGACGCGGCCCCGGAGGATGCGCCCACGGGGGGCGGCAAGGGCGTCTGCGACCGCGAGGACGGCGTCCCGTTCGCACCCAAGCCCCCGACGCTTCCCGAAGCCTGGACCCGGTCCGGCGCGGTGCTGTGCGTGGCCGGCCGCGGCTTCCTCGACGAGGCGGCCGCCGCGATCCTGGCCCAGCTCCTGGCCAAGCGTGGCCTCGGCACCCGCGTGGTGCCCTTCTCCGACCTCGCCCGCGCGAAGATCGACGCCTTCGAGCCTGGTCCCGCGCAGCTGGTCTGCATCGTCTCGCTGGCCATCGCGGGCGAGCCGACCCACCTGCGCCGCCTCGCCCGGCGCCTGCGGCAGCGCCTGCCGAAGGTGCCGCTCCTCGTCGGCCTCTGGCAGGCCGACGACGTCGCGACCGCGCCGACCGCGATTCCCGCCGAGACCCACGTCGCCACCCTGCGCGGGGCGGTCGAGGCGGTGGTCGGCATGGTGCGCGAGGAAGGGGCGCCCGGCCGGAGCGCCCGGACGCCCGAGCCGGCCGAGGCTTGACGGGGCTTGACGGGGCTTGACGGGGCTTGACGGAACCGGCGCGGACCGGCTTCGTCTGGCCCCGTGAGCGGCGGATCGGGGATCGTCCGCCCGATGATCCGTGAAGGCGGAGGGGCCCGATGAGCGTCGTCGAACTCGGCCGGTTCATGCACGACCTCGCCGACGCCTCGGGCCGGGCGATCCTGCCCTTCTTCCGGGCGCAGTTCGGTCTGGACGACAAGGCGCGGGGCGGCGCGCCCTTCGATCCCGTCACCGAGGCCGACCGCGCCGCCGAGGTGGTGATGCGCCGCATGATCCGCGACGCCTTCCCGGGCCACGGAATCCTGGGCGAGGAGTTCGGCTCGGAGCGGCTCGACGCCGAGTGCGTCTGGGTGCTCGACCCGATCGACGGGACCCGCGCCTTCATCAGCGGCCTGCCGACCTGGGGCACCCTGATCGGCCTGCGGAAGGGCGGGACCGCGGTGCGGGGCCTGATGCACCAGCCCTTTCTCGGCGAGCGCTTCACGGGCGACGGGCACAGCGCCAAGCTGCGCGGCCCCGCGGGCGAGCGGACCCTGCGCACCCGCCGCTGCGCCGACCTCTCGGCGGCGCTGCTGGCCACCACGGACCCGCGCCTCTTCGCGGAGGGCGAGGAGGCCGAGCGCTTCCGTGCGGTGCAGGACGCGGTTCGCCTCGCCCGCTACGGCACCGACTGCTACGCCTACTGCATGCTGGCCGCCGGCCAGATCGACCTCGTGATCGAGGCCGGCCTGAAGCCCTACGATATCGTAGCGCTGATCCCGATCGTCGAGGGCGCGGGCGGCGTGGTCACGAGCTGGGACGGCGGCCCGGCGACGGAGGGCGGCCGCATCGTCGCGGCCGGCGACCCACGCCTGCACGAGGCGGCGCTGAAGCGCCTCGGGGGGTAGGAACGCGCGTCTGAACCGTTGCGGCAACTCGGCCGTTTCCCCCAGGCCCGCCGCCGAGATCCTGCCCGCCCGTGCTGATCACCGCCCTCATGGTCCTGACGACGCTCGTGCCGCGGATCGAGGCCGGAGCCGAGCGGCTGGCCGCTCAGGCGGTGCTGCCCCCGCCGGCTCCGGTCGAGGCCGCGCGCTACGAGGCCGCCGCGCGCGCGGTCACGAACTGGCGCAGCGAGACGGGCGAGGCATTGCTGCCGGCCTCGCTCGCCCTGGTGGCGCGGCTCTCGGCGAGCGACCCCGCCTTCGTCGCCCGCTGCGTGAAGCTCAACAATTACTGGTGCATCAAGCGCGCCCGCTGGCCCGGCGAGATCGGCGGCGATGCCGAGGGACATACCGGGTTCGCCAGCGCCGCCGACGGCGCGGACGCCGCCGCCAACCTTCTGCGGCGCTACTACCGGACCTATGGCCGCCGGACCGCTCTGGCGATCGTGCGCCGCTGGGCACCCGCGGAGTGCGGCCCCGCGCCGGCGGTCCGCGTGCCCGCGACGCCGGCTCCCGCGACCGCACCGGTCGCCTCGGTCGCCGCGACCGCTCCGGCCGCCGCGGCAGCGGGCCTGACGACCCGCGGGCTGGGGCAGACGCTGCGCGCCCGCTACCTCGCCCGCCACCTGCGCGGTGGCGGGCGAGGTAGCGGGCGCGCAGCGTC
>NZ_LSIX01000312.1:0-441 GCF_001556475.1 Methylobacterium sp. CCH5-D2
GGCTGTCTCGCCTACTGCCTGCGCGACGCCGCGCGCGCGCCGGACGGCGGCGCGGGCTGGGCCGAGGCCGGGGCGATCGGCCTCCTCGTCGCGATCCCGGCCCTGGTGCCGCCGGGGGACTGGGCCTACGGCGCGCCCGTGGCCTTCGGCGCCGCGATCGCCGTCCTGTCACACGGGCGCGGCCCCGTCTCGGCCGCGGCCCGGCGCGGGCTGCCGCAGGCGCTCGGCCGCTGGTCCTTCTCGGTCTACCTGCTCCATCTCCCGGTGATCCAGGTGTTCCTGGCCGGCTTGCACTACGCGGTGCCGCGCGTCGGGAGCCTGCCGCCCGGCAGCGAGACCGGGAGCGTGGATCTCGGCGGGCCGGCCCTGAACCTCGCGACGGCCCTCGCCCTCGTCGCCGCCGCCGTCGTCCTGGCGGGGCTGAGCCACCGGCTCGTCGAG
>NZ_LSIX01000313.1:0-1950 GCF_001556475.1 Methylobacterium sp. CCH5-D2
CCGAGCCGCCGCCCGCTCCCGACGCCTTCGCGATCGCGATCCGCTCGCGCCCGCTGCCCGGCGGCGGCTTCGAGCGGCCCTCGGACATCACCGTGCGCGACTGCCGGATCCTCGGCCACGTGCGGATCTGGGGCATGGGGGTGAACGGGCAGGGCGCGGCCGTGCGCGAATCCTCGCACGGCCCCGGCCATACGGAGCGGGCGCAAGCTGCCGCGCCGACCGAGGTCGCGATCCTCGGCACGACGATCACCGCGCTCGGGCACATCCCGCTCTATCTCGGGCCCGGCGTGACCCGGGTGACGCTGCAGGGCTCGCGGCTCGACGGCCGCTCGCGCTCGACCGCGCTCTACCTCGACGCGGAGAGCGCCGAGAACCGGATCGCGGACAACGCCATCGCGACCGAGACGGGGCGCGAACTCGTGGCGGTCGACGGCTCGGCCCGCAACCGCATCACCGGAAACCGCTTCGACCTGCGGGGGCAGGGGGGCGTGCGGCTCTACCGCAATTGCGGGGAGGGCGGCACGGTGCGCCACCAGACGCCCTCCGACAACGTGGTGACGGGCAACGTCTTCCGGGGGCGGGGGCTGTTCGGCTCGGCGCCGGTGGTGGTCAATTCCCGCGGCGGCTGGCGGCTCTACTGCGGCGAGGACCGCGGCTACCCCTTCGGCAGCAGCGCCGACGACGGCGACAACGGCACCGGCAACGTGGTCGAGCCGAACCGGGTCGAGTAGGGGCTCAGTTCCCCGCCATCACCAGCGCCCAGTAGCGGCGGTAGCGCGTCTCCGGCGCGTCCACCCGGGCGACGCCGATGCGGCGCAGTTGCGGGATCAGCATGTTGGCGTTGTGCTGGGGCGAGGCCTTCCAGCGGGCGAGCACTTGGTCGAAGGTCTCGGAGCCGGCGCTGAGGTTCTCGGCCGCGTAGGCGCGGGCGAGACCCGCCGAGGCCATGCGCGAGGTGAAGGTGCCGCCGAGATCGTGGCTGAGGCGGCCCGCGCGGGCGTTGTTGCCGGCCTGGAAGGCGGCGGCCCGCGTCAGGCCCGCATCCACCACCACCGGCCCCAGCCCGTGCTGGGCGCGGTAGCGCGAGATCGCGGCGGCCGCCGCCGTCTCGTCGAGGATCACCGGCAGGGTCGGGGCGGTGACCTCCGGCAGGATCGCCGAGGTGCCGCAGGCGGCGAGCATCAGCGGGAGGGCGAGCGCGGCGATGCGGGCGAAGGGTCGGATCGGCACGGCAGGGGTCACGGCTTGCGGCGGGACGCCTGCCTCCGGCGCGCCTGCGGCGAAACCGGGGCGGACGCTCCGTCGGTGCACGGATCGCGGCCCGGTGTGGCACCGGAACCACGGGTGGTCCCGGATCCCAAAGGTCGAGACCTTTGGCGGGTGCAGGGCAGAGCCCGCGCCGGCTCCCCTCGCTCGGCTCCGCCGAGCGAGGGGAGCCGACCCCGGGGCTGCGCGCCCCGGACCCCGCCTGCAGCGCCTTCAGGCGCCGAAGGGATTTGACACCCTCGGGGATCCGCGGGCTACCCCGCGTGTGCCAGCGCGACGGGGCGGAAGGCGGCGAGCAGGGCCGGGTCGAGATGGCCGCGCTCGCCGGCCATCTGGGCGAGCGCGGCGAGCGGCGCGATCGGGGCGCGGTAGGCGCGCCGCTCGGTCAGCGCCGAGTACACGTCGCAGATCGCCACGAGGCGGGTGAGGTCCGCGATCGCCGCGCCCGCGAGTCCGTCGGGATAGCCGGCGCCGTCGAGGCGCTCGTGGTGGTGGCGCACGGCGGCGATCACCTCCGGCTCGGTCCCGCCCTGTTCTTCCAGCAGGTCGGCACCGATGGCAGGGTGGCGCTGCATCAGCCGCCACTCCTCGGGGGTGAGGCGGCCGGGCTTGTTGAGGATCTCGGCCGGGATGCGCGACTTGCCGATGTCGTGCAGCAAGGCCGCGCGGGCGAAGCGGCGGTGG
>NZ_LSIX01000314.1:0-2475 GCF_001556475.1 Methylobacterium sp. CCH5-D2
CCGCCGCCGCTGGCGGGCGCCGGCCTGCGCTCGCCGCCCCGCTCGCCGCCCTGCGCGCGGCCGCCGCCGAAATCGCCGCCGCGGCTGACCTGTCCGCCGCCGCCCTCCTCGTCCGAGGCGAAGTCGCCGCCACCGCCGCCGCGCCCGTCGAGGATGGTCATCTCGCCGCGGAAGCGCTGGAGCACCACCTCGGTCGTGTACTTCTCGACGCCCGAATTGTCCGTCCACTTCCGGGTCTGGAGCGATCCCTCGATGTAGACCTTCGAGCCCTTGCGCAGGTACTGCTCGGCCACGCGGGCGAGGTTCTCGTTGTAGATCACCACCGAGTGCCACTCGGTGCGCTCCTTGCGCTCGCCGGAGGCCTTGTCCTTCCAGGTCTCGGAGGTGGCGAGCCGGAGGTTCACGACCGGATCACCCGATCCGAGGCGGCGCGTCTCGGGGTCGCGCCCGAGATTGCCCACCAGGATCACCTTGTTCACGCTGCCCGCCATCGCTCTCTCCTACCGTTCCGATCTCACTGGGCGTTCGTCTCACGAGCCCGGGCCGGTCCTTGATGAGCCCCGGGAGCGGCCGCCGCAACGCGGGGCGGGCCCTTGTTCCCGGTAAACACATGCGGCGCGGGTCGCGGTGATGTTCTATCTTTGTTCGAGAAAGCCGGCAAGCCGCCCGCCCCGGCGCCCCGGGGACGGACGGCCGGCGATTCAGGCGACGTGCACGACGAGCTTGCCGAAATTCCGGCCCCGCAGCATGCCGATGAAGGCTTCCGGCGCCCGTTCCAGGCCCTCGACGACGTCCTCGCGGTGGCGGACCTTGCCCTCGGCGAGCCAGCCGCCGACGTCGCGGACGAAGGCCTCCTGCTGGTCGGCGAAGTCCCAGACGATGAAGCCCTGCAGGTGCAGGCGCTTGGTGAGGATCGTGCGCATCAGCGTCGGCAGCCGGTCGGGCCCGGGCGGCAGCTCGGTGGCGTTGTAGCCGGAGACCAGCCCGCAGACCGGCACCCGGGCGAAGTCGTTGAGGAGCGGCAGCACCGCCTCGAAGACCGCGCCGCCGACATTCTCGAAATAGACGTCGATGCCCTTCGGGCAGGCGGCCGCCAGCGCGTCGGCGAAGTCGTCGGCGCGGTGGTCGAGCGCGGCGTCGAAGCCGAGCGTCTCGGTGAGGTAGCGGCACTTGTCCGGTCCGCCCGCGATGCCGACCGCCCGGGCGCCCTTGAGGCGGGCGATCTGGCCGACGAGCGAGCCCACCGGGCCGGCGGCGGCTGCGACCACCACGGTCTCGCCCGCCTTCGGCCGACCGATGGTGAGAAGCCCCGTATAGGCCGTCATGCCGGGCATGCCGAGGATGCCGAGCGCCGTCGTCGGCGGTAGCCCAGGGGGCAGCCGGTGCAGGCCGCGACCGTCCGAGATCGCGTAGTCCTGCCATCCCCCGTAGGCCGAGACCAGCTCGCCCACCGCGTAGTCCGGGTTGTTGGACTGCACCACCTCGCTCACCGTCCCGCCGACCATCGGCTCGCCGATGGCCACCGGCTGGGCGTAGGACTTCGCGGCGCTCATGCGCCCGCGCATGTAGGGGTCGAGGGAGAGCCAGCGGGTGCGCAGCAGGATCTCGCCCTCCCGCGGCGTCGGCACCCGAGCCTCCTCCATGCGGAAATGTGCGGGCGTCGGCTCGCCGTGCGGGCGCGAGGCGAGCACGATGCGACGGTTCATGGCGGCCATCACGGCTTCTCCTGCTGGCTCGGAATCCCGATCGTCCGGTCAATCTGGACCGTGTGCCGCCCATGGCAAACCCGGCTGGCAAACCCGGCTGGCAAACCCGGCTGGCCAATCCGGCCGGAAAACCCGATCCGCACGCGGCGGCGCCTCACCGGCTCTCGCGCGTTGTCTCGGTCCGACGAACCGCCATCCGGAGACCGACATGCGGCCCCTCACCCTCGGACTTGCCCTCGCGCTCGCGCTCGGTGCGGACGGGTCGGCCGCCTCCGATCCGCTCGCGGCCCATCGGGGACAGGCCCGGATCCTCGTGGTCGCGGCACCTGAGGCGCGGGACCCGGCCCTGCTGGCGCAGCGCGAGGCCCTCGCGTCGGCCCGCGCGGGGCTGCGGGAGCGGGATCTCGTCGTCGTCGAGGCGGTCGGCGCGGGTGCCGACGCGTCCGCGCTCCGGCGCCGCCTCGGCCTGCCGGACCGGGCGTTCCGCGCCGTGCTGATCGGCAAGGACGGCGGGCCGAAACTGACCGCGACCGAACCGGTCGCACCCGAGCGTCTGTTCGCGACGATCGACGCGATGCCGATGCGGCGCGACGAGATGCGGGGGAGCCGCTGACGCAGCCATTCCGCCACGGTGCGCGACGAGAAAGGGCCGCCCGCGGGCGGCCCTCCGGATCGTGTGCGGACGCCGCTTCGGTGTCAGTAGCAGCGTTCCACCAGCACCCGGCGGTAGCCGTAGGGCGTCCAGCGCACGCGCGGGACGGTGTAGCAC
>NZ_LSIX01000031.1:0-2558 GCF_001556475.1 Methylobacterium sp. CCH5-D2
CCTGCGACAAGGCGATTAACAGTCGCCTGCTCTACCAACTGAGCTATCGGGGATCGCGAGGGGTGTCTACACAGGCCCACCGGCCCTGGCAAGCGGAGATTTCGCCCCCTCTACGACCGGTCGGGACGGTCCGCGGACGCGCCCCCGGGCAGGCCGCGACAGCCGCCGGGGCTCCCGTTGCGCCATGAAAAAAGCCGGCCTCGGACTTGCGATCCGGCCGGCTTGATCCTGGAACGGATGTTTGGAGGCCTCGCCCGTTCTTCCAGAACGTAGCGGAGGCAGTCGGTTGGTTCGCCCAACCCGAAAAATCCGCTCCATGTAATCGCTTGGCTTTTTCTGCGGCTCCCAACCCTGTGGCTGGCGCTCCGACCGCCTCCGGGGGCGGCCGATGATCGTCTCCCGCCGCGCGTTCCTCGGTCTGCTGGCCGCCGCCTCGGCTGCCCGTATCGCCATCCCGGCCTTCACGCCGCCACGCCAGCCCTACGTGCGGGTCGGGCAGACTGTGTCCTATGTCGGCCTCGCCCGACATCCAGCTCCGCGCTTCGTCGGCGCACTCCCCGTCTTGGCGGTCGGCGCATGGGACACGGTCGGATACCCCGTGACGCTCGATGACACCGGGTTCTGTCGGGAGCGCCGGGTGGTCCACTTCTACGACGTCGATCTGTCCGACCTCTTGACGGAGGTGCCGCGGGACTTCTGGCATCACGAGGCGAATTGGGCCCGCTATCCGAACGTGCATGCCTACGTGCGCGAGCAGCGCTACGGCGAGGACCCCTCCGTCATGCGGCGCCGGCTGGCAGAGGTCTGCGGCTGGTACGAGGACGGGATCCGCGCGGTCGGGACGGCGTGATGGGCGCCGTCGTCACCTTCCCAGGTCGCTCCGCCCCAGCCGAGATCCGCCCGAGCGCAGGACCTTCCCGCCTGCGCTGCCTCGGCGTCAGCCGCGACGCGGACAATCCCCAGGCGGTGGCCGTCACCTTCTCCCGGCCGCTCTCCGAAGCCGAGTTGCGGGTCTTTCACGATGCCTGCCGACAGGCGGCGGGGATCGTGGAGGCGGCCTGCCGTCCGGACGAATCGCAGCCGTGAGCGAGTGCCCGACCCGCGCCCGCCTCGCGCCGCGCCGGCCGCCCGCGCCCGTCCGGCTGGGCGCGCTCGTCGCGCGGGTCGTGGCGGAGGTGGGCACGCCGGCCGAGGTCCCGACGCCGGTCCGCTCCGCCCGCCCCACCGGGCCGGCTCACCATCATCCCCTCGTCCGCGCCGCCCTCGCCGCCTTTCCTGGCGCCATCGTCGTCGGGGTGCGCGAGCGAGGCGGCCCGTAGACAGATCAGAGTTCCGTCGAACTTATTGGGGGGGGGAACCCTTGGCAGAGCCGTTTTTCAGCTTCCACACGATCGGCGACGGAAGCCCGTACATGACGCGCGGCATCCTCGGCCGCCTGCGCCTGCACATCTTCCACCGCGGCGACGGCGACCCCGATCCGCACGATCACCCGTGGTCGTTCTGGACGCTGCCACTGACGCCTTACGTCGAGGAGGTCACGGCGCCGACGCTCGCCGAATGGCCGGACCCCGCAGAGCCGGACGATCTATGGCGGCCCGTGCGGAACGGCTCTGGCGAGTGGGGCCTCGTCTATCAGCGTATCGTGCCGGCTTGGCGGCTTCATCATCGCAAGGCCGAGCACCTGCATCGCGTCCTCGGCCGCTGGTCGGGCGAGGGTTTCAGCGTAACGCCCGGCCGGATCGTCACTATCGTGTGGCGCGGCAAGGGCGGTCGGCGTTGGGGCTTCCTCAAGACACGGGACGGCCGGACGTGCTGGCAGCACTGGAAAGAGTACGCCCTGCGCGGCGGCAAGCACGCGCCGTGCGAGCCCGCCGAATAGGCGGAGGGGCAACCACCATTCGATCAAGGCAAAACTATGTTTCACTTTCACCGGCATCGCTCAACGTTCAACTACTATCGGACTTCACGCCTGCGCAGCCGGATCGCCGAACAACTGTTGCGGAAGAAATACGGGCCGAATGAAAATAAGCCGCAGAAAGGACCGCGACGCTACTATCAGAGCCGGTCGCCGAAGTTCCCGGTATTCATCTTCGGATGCCCACCACTCGTGCGACGACCGCGCCGCCGATAGGGCAGAGGGGCGATCCGTCGAACGGAAAGGAAGAGACCATGAGCACTCCCGCGATCATCTGGACGCCGCACAATCCAACCGGCGTCGAGAGCACACTCAAGACCGAGGGTATGACCGTCGAGGACATTAATCGGCCTGACGGCGGCCGGCGTTTCCGGTTCGTGACCCTGGCCGACGCAGGCGTCGCGAACCTGACGCCGGAGCAGGCGGCCGATCTCGGCAGATGGCTGATCGCGCAAGCCGAGCGACGCGCGGAATAGGCGGACAGGGTATCCGCCATGTCAGATACCACCATCACTTGGCGCCGAACCTTCGCCGACGCGCCCCACGATTTCGTGGCGGAGCGGGACGGTCTCACGCTCGGACGCATCTATCGGCACAGGCCGGGCGGGTTAGAGCGCGAGGTCTGGTTCTGGACCGCGAGCGG
>NZ_LSIX01000315.1:0-1000 GCF_001556475.1 Methylobacterium sp. CCH5-D2
CGCGATCTGGCTCACGGGCCGGACCTGGATCGACCCCGCCGTCAGCCTCGTCATCGGCGGGCTGATCGTCTGGGCGAGCTGGGGCCTGCTGCGCGACAGCGTGACCATGTCGCTCGCCGCGGTGCCGCCCGGCATCGACCCGGAGGCGGTCGAGGGCTGGCTGCGCGCGCGGCCGGGGGTCGCCGCCCTGCACGACCTCCACATCTGGCCGATGAGCACCACCGAGACGGCGCTGACCGCCCATCTGGTGATGGCGGGCGGGCATCCGGGCAACGCCTTCCTGGTCGAGGCGGCCGAGTCCCTGCGCACCCGCTTCGGCATCCACCACGCCACCCTGCAGATCGAGGAGGCCGGCGGCCCCGCCTGCCGGCTTGATGCGGGCTGCCACCCCTGACCGGATTCTTCCGATGAA
Source organism: Methylobacterium sp. CCH5-D2 (assembly GCF_001556475.1). NCBI lineage: Bacteria > Pseudomonadati > Pseudomonadota > Alphaproteobacteria > Hyphomicrobiales > Methylobacteriaceae > Methylobacterium > Methylobacterium sp. CCH5-D2. Next base: position 413 of record NZ_LSIX01000315.1, read on the forward strand.
ACGCGCCTTCGTCGTCGGCCACCCGATCGCCCACTCGCGCTCGCCGCTGATCCACGGGCACTGGCTCGCCCTCCACGGCCTCGCGGGCCGCTACGAGCGCGTGGACGTGGCGCCCGAGGCCTTCGCGGGTTTCGTGCGCGGCCTGGCCGCCGCGGGCTATGCCGGCGGCAACGTGACGATCCCGCACAAGGAGGCCGCGCACGCGCTCAGCGACGCGCTGACGCCGCGGGCCGAGCGGATCGGGGCCGTCAACACGCTGGTCGTGCGGCCGGACGGCAGCGTCCTCGGCGACAACACCGACGCGCCGGGCTTCGTCGCCCATCTCGACCAGAGCCTCGGGCCCGACTGGCCGGCGCGTACCGGGAACACCGCCCTCGTGCTCGGCGCGGGCGGGGCGGCCCGCGCGATCGTGGTCGGTCTCGCCGAGCGCGGGCTGGCGCGCATCCGCGTCGCCAACCGCAGCCCGGAGCGGGCCGAGGCGGTGGCCGCGCTCGCCCCCGGCATCGCCGAGGCGCTGCCCTGGGCCGGGATCCCGGCGGCGCTCGGCGGGACGGGTCTCCTCGTGAACACCACCGCGCTCGGCATGGC
>NZ_LSIX01000316.1:0-8767 GCF_001556475.1 Methylobacterium sp. CCH5-D2
GTCCGGCCCAGGCCGGTGCGTCCCCCCTCATCCGCAGACCTTTTCCCCTGATCCCGCCGGCCAGACCCCGAGAAGCTGCCCGCATCGATCGTGATCCGGTTGCGCCGCGGGGTATCCGGCGGGCGGCGCCCCGGCATGGTCGCGGTGTGACGGAAGGCCAGACATGCCCATCGTGCTACCGGGTGGGGCGATATCTTTCGCGCAGAACGTTGATATCGGCCCGCGGTGCGCGGCCCGTGGTGGCGGCTCTGGAGAGGGGTACGGCGCCAACCTCTTGTCCTGACGCGCTCTCTTGCGCCGAACCGGCGTCCATTTCGGCGCAAGAGCGCTCCGGCCGCCCGGCGGCCACGATCGACGGCAGAGGCGCGGATTAAAATCGAGGAACAAAGATCCTTCCCCGGAGCTATCCCGAAAGCTGGGTAGGCCAGACGGGACTATCGAATGCGAATTCTTGCGATCGCATCATAGGTTGGTGCCGGTTGCCGGTGTATCATTTGATAAATATTCGGCGTTTCTGTCGCAACTGACGGGGTCGTGCGGCTGCTCATGAAAGATCTAGCCCTCATCACGGGAGGCGCGGGCTTCATCGGCCGGCATCTCGCAAGCGCGCTGCTGGCCCGCGGATACCGGGTTCGGGTTCTCGACAGCCTGATCGAGCAGGTGCACGGTGCCGGGGCCGTCCCCCGGGGGCTCGATCCCGCGGTGGACTTCGTGGCGGGCGACGTCCGGGACGCCGGCGCCGTGGCACGCGCGCTCGCCGGGGCGACCCACGTGGTCCACCTCGCGGCGGAGGTCGGTGTCGGCCAGAGCATGTACGCCGTCGAGCGCTACGTCTCGGTCAACGATTGCGGCACCGCGACCCTGTTCCAGGCGCTGATCGAGGCACCGGTCAAGCGCGTCGTCGTCGCCTCCTCCATGAGCATCTACGGCGAGGGGCTCTATCGCACGCATGGCGGCGCCACGATCGAGGATGCGGTGCGCAAACCCCGCAAGCCCGGCGAGCCCTGGGACCCGCTTGATGCGGAGGGCCGTCCGATGCGCCCGGTGCCGACGCCGGAGACCAAGCGCCCGGCGCTCGCCTCGGTCTACGCCCTGACGAAGTACATGCAGGAGCGCCTGACCCTGACGCTGGCGCCGGCCTACTGGACATCCGCCGCGTCGCCGGGCGCATCGGTGCCGAGATCCGCGGCGTCGCGCTCTCCGGCGACCTCGACGCCGCGACGGTCGCTGCGATCCGGCAGGCGCTGATCCGGCACAAGGTGGTCTTCTTCCGCGATCAGACCCTGGACGAGGCTGGTCACGAAGCCTTCGGGCGGCTTCTCGGAGATCTCGTCCCGCACCCGACCGTGCCCTCCCTCGACGGCACGGCGGGAACCCTCGACATCGACGGCAGCCGGGGCGAGCGTGCCAGCTCCTGGCACACCGACGTGACCTTCGTGCCGAACTATCCGGCGATCTCGATCCTCCGCGCGGTGACGCTTCCCGCCTATGGCGGCGATACGCTCTGGGCCAACACGGAAGCGGCCTATGCCGAGTTACCGGAAGCCCTGCGTGATCTCGCGGACCGGCTCTGGGCCGTGCACTCGAACGTCTACGACTACGTGGGCGGACGAGTGAACGTGTCCGATGCCGGACGGCGGCGGTACGACGAGGTCTTCACCCGCACCGTCTACGAGACCGAGCACCCATTGGTTCATGTCCATCCGGAAAGTGGCGAGCGCTCGCTGATCGTCGGCCATTTCATCCAGCGCATTCTCGGCCTGACGACCTCGGATTCTCAGCACCTGCTCGCGATCTTCCACGATCACGCGACGCGGCCCGAGAACACCGTCCGTTGGTCCTGGCGGCAGGGTGACGTGGCGATCTGGGACAACCGCGCGACGGTGCACCGGGCCGTGGACGACTATGACGACGAGCCCCGCGTGGTGCGGCGGGTGACGATCCAGGGCGTCGCTCCGGTCAGCACCGGCGGGAGACGCAGCCGGGCTCGCGACACGCAGACGGGCAAGGCTGCCTGAGGCCTGTCCCACAAGCGCTCCGCGAAGTCGCTGCCGCACGACCGTGGCGGGGCGGGCTCGCCCGTCCTCTCCGACTTATCGGCCGATGCTCATGGCGACACCAAAAATTCGTCTATAAATCATCCGCGCAGCAAAAGATAATACCTCCTTGTCGATGAAATGTAATATTTCCTCTCATTGACCGCACAGCATTCACAAGTCAAATCTCAATCTCGCTTTTGTGATCGCCATGCGTTGTTGCGGCACGGCGAGGCCAGAGAGAATCTGCATGCTTCTGTTGCGACGAAACTTCGTGTCGTATGGGCGGGCCGCCGCACTGATCGGCGGCATCGCGCTGACCGGCTTGCTGGCCGGACCGGCAGCCGCAGTGGAGGGCCAGCTGCGCATCGCCAAGCAGTTCGGCGTCGTCTACCTGCTCCTTAATGTCATCGAGGACCAGAAGCTCGTCGAGAAGCACGGCAAGGAATCCGGTCTCGATATTACGGTCGAGTACGTTCAGCTCTCCGGCGGCTCGGCCGTCAACGATGCGCTGCTCTCCGGCGCGGTCGATATCGGCGGCGCGGGCGTGGGGCCGCTCTTCACCCTGTGGGACCGCACCCGCGGGCGGCAGGGCGTGAAGGGCGTCGCCTCACTCGGAAACTTTCCCTACTACCTCGTCAGCAACCGTCCGGGGGTGAAGACCATCGCGGACTTCACCGATGCCGACCGCATTGCCGTGCCGGCGGTCGGCGTATCGGTCCAGTCGCGCATCTTGCAATGGGCGTCGGCCAAGCTCTGGGGCGACAAGGACTTCGCCAAGCTCGACAAGTTGACCGTCGCCATCCCGCACCCCGAGGCGACGGCGGCGATCGTCAAGGGCGGCACTGAGGTGACCGGCCACTTCGCCAATCCGCCCTTTCAAGATCAGGAACTCGCCGAGAACCCGAACGCCCACGTCGTTCTGAACTCCTACGACGTCCAAGGTGGCCCGTCCTCCTCGACGGTGCTGTACGCGACCGAGCGCTTCTACACGGAGAGCCCGAAGACCTACGCGGCCTTCGTCGAGGCCCTTGAAGAGGCGGCAAAGTTCGTCACGGCCAACCCCGAGAAGGCCGCCGACATCTACCTCAAGGCGACGAACAGCAAGCTCGACCGGGAATTGCTGCTCAAAGTGATCAGGAATCCGCAGGTCAGCTTCAAGATCGAGCCGCAGAACACCCTCGGCCTCGGCCAGTTCATGCACCGGGTCGGAGCGATCAAGACCGAGCCGAAGAGCCTGTCGGACTACTTCTTCGCCAGTCCGCGCACTGCCACCGGCAGCTGAGCAGGCGCATGACCCTCTCGGAAACAAGCGTCCGCGCCGTGCCGCCGGAGCCGGAGACGGCGGCTTGGAGCGGCCCGGCCATGGCGGCTCCCGCCCTGCCGGACCCACTCCTGCGCATCTCGGGCGTCAGCCTCGAATACCGCACTCCGGCGCGGGTCGTGCGCGCCACGCATCGCGTCAACCTCGACGTGTACGAAGCGGACCGCTTCGTGTTGCTCGGCCCATCGGGCTGTGGGAAGTCCACCCTGCTCAAAGCGGTGGCGGGTTTCATCTCGCCGGTGGAGGGCGATATCACCCTAGATGGCGTGCCGGTGCGGGGCCCGGGGCCGGACCGCATCGTCGTGTTCCAGGAGTTCGACCAGTTGCCGCCGTGGAAGACGGTGCTGCAGAACGTCACCTTCCCCTTACGCGCCTCCCGCCGCCTCGGCCGGCGCGAGGCCGCGCAGCGGGCGCGCCAGGTCATCGATAAGGTCGGCCTCACCCCCTTCGCCGACAGCTATCCGCATCAGCTCTCGGGGGGCATGAAGCAGCGCGTGGCCATCGCCCGGGCGCTCGCCATGCAGCCCCGGGTGCTGCTGATGGACGAACCCTTCGCGGCTCTGGACGCGCTGACCCGGCGCCGGATGCAGGAGGAATTACTGGCCCTCTGGGACGAGGTCCGCTTCACCCTGCTGTTCGTGACCCACTCCATCGAGGAGGCGCTGGTCGTCGGGAACCGGGTGGCGCTGCTTTCGCCCCATCCGGGGCGGGTGCGCAGCGAGATCAACAGCCACGCCTTCGATCTCACGAGCCTCGGGAGCCGCGACTTCCAGGCCGCCGCCCTGCGCCTCCACGAGCGCCTGTTCGAGGCTGACGGGAGCGCCGCATGACCGCGTTCGCCACGACGTCGCGCACACTTCCGCCAATCCGGCCAGAGGTCGACCAGGTTCTGCCGCCCTTCGTGGAGGCGCCCGTCACCCGCGCCCTGCCAGTTGGCGCGCGCCTGTGGCAGCAGGGCTGGCTGCGCAAGGCGCTGATCCTCGCGATCCTGGCAGCGGCCTGGGAGGGACTGGCGCGGGCCAAGGACAACGATCTCCTGCTGCCAAGCTTCACCGCGACCCTCTCCGCCCTCGCCGAGGGACTGGCCGACGGCGAGCTGATCGAGCGCGTGCGCATTTCCCTCGCCGTGCTGGCACAGGGCTACGCGATCGGCGCTCTCCTCGCCTTCGGGCTGACGACGCTTGCGGTCTCGACGCAGTTCGGCCGCGACCTGCTCTCGACCCTGACGGCGATGTTCAATCCGCTCCCGGCCATCGCGCTGCTGCCGCTGGCGCTGCTCTGGTTCGGGCTCGGCAACGGCAGCCTCGTCTTCGTGCTGGTCCACGCGGTCCTCTGGCCGCTGGCACTCAACACCTTCGCCGGGTTCCAGGGCGTGCCCGAGACCCTGCGGATGGCGGGCCGCAATTACGGACTGACCGGGCTGGCCTACGTCTGGCAGATCCTGATCCCGGCGGCGCTGCCGGCGATCCTGTCCGGCCTCAAGATCGGCTGGGCCTTTGCGTGGCGCACCCTGATCGCCGCCGAACTCGTATTCGGCGCGGCTTCCGGCAAGGGTGGCCTCGGCTGGTACATCTATCAGAACCGCAACGAGCTCTACACCGATCGGGTCTTCGCAGGCCTGCTCGTCGTGATCCTCATTGGCCTCTTCGTGGAGAACGTCGTGTTCGCCACCCTGGAGCGAGTGACGGTGCGGCGCTGGGGCGTCGTCCGCTGACGCAGGCATCCGATCCAAGCCCGGCGCATTTCCGCAAACCGTCATTCTGATCAGACTGTTCATGACCCAAAGTACCCTGAGCCTCGGTGCCTTCTTCTACGCGACGGGCCACCACATCGCCGGCTGGCGGCATCCGTCGAGCGAGGCGGATGGCGGGATCACCCTCTCACGCTATGTCGGCTGGGCGCAGAAGGCGGAAGCCGCCAAGTTCGACCTCGTGTTCCTCGAGGACGGAACCGGCATTCGCGACACCAACCTCCGGTCCAGCGAGCGAACGGCGCGTTCCACTCATTTCGAGCCGGTGACGCTGCTCTCGGCGCTCGCCGCCGTCACCCGCCGGATCGGCCTCGTGGCCACGACCTCCACGAGTTTCAACGAGCCCTACAACGTCGCCCGCCGCTTCGCCTCGCTCGACCATCTGAGTGGCGGCCGGGCGGGCTGGAACCTCGTCACCTCGGCAACCGACGCGGAGGCCGCCAACTTCGGAAACGATCGGATCGCGCAGCATGCCGACCGCTACGAGCGTGCCGAGGAATTCGTCGACGTGGTGCTCGGCCTCTGGAACACCTGGGACGACGACGCGGTGCTGATCGACCGCGCGAGCGGCCAGTTCTCGAAGCCGGACGGCTTCCGGCCGCTGGACCACCGGGGCAAGCATTTCGAGGTCCGCGGCCCCCTCAACATCTCGCGCTCGCCGCAGGGCCAGCCGGTTCTCGTCCAGGCCGGCTCGTCGGGTCCGGGCAAGGACCTCGCGGCCCGCACCGCCGAGATCGTCTTCACGGCCAACCAGACGCTCGACGAGGCCGTGGCGTTCTATGGGGATTTGAAGGCCCGGATGGCCGGTTTCGGCCGCGCGCCCGACGACCTGAAGGTGATGCCGGGGCTGTTCCCGGTGGTCGGGCGCACGGAGGCCGAGGCCCGTGCCAAATTCGAGGACTTGCAGGACCTGATCGATCCGGTGGTCGGGCTGGCGCTGCTGGAGCGTATGATCGGCGGCTTCGATCTCTCCGGCTTCGACCCGGACGGGCCGGTGCCCGAGTTGCCGGAGGCCAACGGGGCCAAATCCCGTCAGCAGTTGATGTTCGACCTCGCCCGCCGGGAGGGGTTGAGCCTTCGCCAGCTCTATCTGCGAATCGCCGGGGCACGCGGGCATTCGCAGATCGTGGGGACCCCCGCCCAGATCGTCGATGAGATGGAAGCTCGCTTTCGGGCAGGAGGTGCCGACGGGTTCAACATCATGCCGGCGACGTTGCCGGGAGGCCTCGACGACTTCATCGAACTCGTCCTGCCGGAGCTGCGGCGCCGTGGCCTGTTCCGGGAGGATTACGAGGGTCGGACGCTACGCGGGCACCTCGGCTCCCGCCCGCCGCCCGGTTTCGGCACGGACCGCTAGTCAGGGCTTCACATCTGGCCTCGGGTCCGAGACGAAGCCGTCCCGGTTCGGCATCTGGACGGCCGAGAGCGATCGGGCATCGAACACGGCGTCCTCGGGCGCGAGCCCGTTCAGGTGCAGGACGTAGCCCGAGACCGCATAAACGTCGTCGTCGCTGAGCGATTGCGGGGCGTTCATCGGCATCGCCCTGCGGATGTAGTCGAACAGAGTCGGCGCGTAGGGCCAGAAGCTGCCGACCGTCTTCACAGGCTTGGCGGAGGCGAGCGTGCCCAGGCCGCCGGCGAGCCTTTCCCCCGTGCCACCCTCGCCCCCGCTGCCGTGGCAGGAGGCGCATTGTGCCTCGAACACCGCGCGGCCATGGGCGACGCTGCCGGATCCTGGCGGAAGTTTCCGGCCGTCGCGGTCGATGTCGATGTTCCAGGCGGCGATCTCTGCCTCGGTCGCCGGGCGGCCGATTCCGAAGTGGTCTGCGCCGTGAGCCGCGCCGCGGATGCCGAACACGAGGAACGCGACAGCGAGCGCCCGGACTTTACGCGTAGCCATTGGCGACCTCCCCATCCGCCGCGATGCGCCACGGCACCACCGCGTTGTTATGGTAGAACGACTTGAGGCCGCGGACTGCCGTCAGATCCTCGAAGCTCGGCTGGACGTAGCCGGTCTCGTCGATGGCGCGGCTCGCGATGGTCGTCTGCTGGCCGTCCCAAGTCCAGGGCAGGCGGAAGCGGGTCAGCGCCCGGTTCAGGACCGGCTCCTGCAACGCCGCCTCCCGCCAGCTCTTGCCACCGTCCGTCGTGACCTGCACTCCGCGGATCCGGCCGCGCCCCGTCCATGCGAGGCCGGTGATCTCGTTAAAACCGGGGGTGATCCGCTGCGTGCCGGAGGGCCGGGTGATGATCGACTTCGCCTCCATGACGAAGGTGAACTGGCGAGCCGTGCCGTCCGGCATCAAGTCGGTGTACTTGGATGTTTCTTCGCGGGTGTAGCCGGGCTCGGCCGCGACGTTGAGGCGGCGCAGCCACTTCACGCTCATGTTGCCCTCGAAGCCGGGCAGGAACACGCGCAGGGGATAGCCCTGCTGCGGGCGCAGGCGCTCCCCGTTCTGGCTGTAGACCAGCAGCGCGTCATCGAGGCACTTCGCAATGGGGATGCTGCGGGTCATCGCGGCCGCGTCGGCGCCCTCGGCGACGACCCATTTTGCATCGGGCTTCAGCCCGGCCTCCCGCAGCACGGTCGCAAGGCGCACGCCCGTCCACTCGGCGCAACTGATGAGCCCGACGAGGTCCGAGGCCGTCTTGCCCTTGATCGCCTCGAAGCCCGGATTGCCCGAGCATTCGAGGAAGTAGATGTGCGACTCGCTCGGGAAGCGGCGGACGTCCTCCATGGTGAGAACGAGGGGGCGCTCCACAAGCCCGTGGATCATGAGCCGGTGCTGGGCGGGGTCGATGTCCGGGATGCCGCCGTGGTGGCGCTCGTAGAACAGCCCGTTCGGCGTGAGGATGCCGTCGAGATCCTGCAGCGGGGTGCGGGTGGAGGCCGAGGTGTACTGCTTGAGGCCCTTGGGGATGTTGCGGATGATCCCCGCCTCGAAGCGCGATGGCGTGCCGTAGGGCTGGCTGCCGGTATCGGCGCCGGGCGCCTTCATCCAGTCCGGGATGCCGGGCGGCGTCGCCTGCTCCGCGCGGGCTCCGCTGGCGGCCACTGCTCCCACCGCCGCGGCGCTCCGGACGAGAAAGCGCCGCCGGGCGTGCATCGTCATGTCATTATCGCTCATGGGGCATCACACTCATGATCAACTGGCGCTCTCCCACCGATAGTGGTGCAACATGGTGGCAACGCGGCTACCAGTGCCCGTCACCTCAGGCCGTCCCGACGCGATACTGCCGGGGCGGTGCCTCGCCGGAGATCGCGAAGGAGCCGACGCTGCGGTCCCGGTAGATGCGGGGGTTGTGGGAGGCGATGGTGCGGGCGTTGCGCCAGTACCGGTCGAGCCCGGCGCCCACCTTCACCGCCGAAGCGCCGAGCGCGTCGAACAGCGACGTCGTCGCGCTCAGGATCAGGTCGGTGACCACGCTGACCGCTTGGTTGACCTCGACATCGGCTAGCGTTGCCTGCCGCTCCGCCTCGTTCGATCCGGCCTGGTGAGCGTCGTGGACCCTCTGGACCGCCTCCGCGGCCTTCAGCACGGTGGCGCCCGCCGCGTAGGCGTTGGCGCGGACACGACCGACGACGGCCTGGATCTGCGGGTCGTCGGCAGTACGCCCGGCATTGCCGTGGCTGTAGACGCGGGTGCGCTCGGCGAC
>NZ_LSIX01000317.1:0-2996 GCF_001556475.1 Methylobacterium sp. CCH5-D2
TATAAGAGACAGCGCCCGCAGGGGGGCGGTGTTTCCGGCCAGATCCGCCTTCGTCAGCACGATACGGTCGGCCACCGCGGCCTGGCGCAGGGCTTCCGGATGCGCGTCCAGGGTGGCGGCCCCGTTCACCGCATCGACCACCGTGACGACCGCCTGCAGCCGGTACCGCAGCACGAGGTAGGGATGGTAGATCAGCGCGTGCAGGATCGGCGCCGGGTCGGCGAGGCCGGTGGTCTCGATCACGACGCGGCGGAACGGCGCGATGCGGCCGTTGTCGCGCTTGCGCAGCAGGTCCTCGAGGGTGGCGATCAGGTCGCCCCGGACCGTGCAGCAGAGGCAGCCGGCGCCCAGCAGCACCATGTCCTCGTCCACCCGCTCGATCAGCAGATGGTCGAGCCCGATCTCGCCGAACTCGTTGACGATCACCACCGTGTCGGCGAGCGCCGGGTCCCCGAGCAGGCGGTTGAGCAGCGTCGTCTTGCCGGCCCCGAGGAAGCCGGTGAGCACGGTGAGCGGGATCGGCTCGGGGCGGACGGGAGGACTGGGCTGGGTGGTGGCGGACATGGGGTTGGCCTAGCGCGGGCGGTGCGCGGGCTCAACCGGGGGGCGCCCCCCTCCCCCGCGGACGGGGGAGGGAGAGCGGCGGCGGCTCAGAACGCCCCGGCGAGCAGCGTGAGCCCCGACAGCGCCACGGCAGCGCCCATGGCCGGGGCGGCGCGTCGGCGCTCGGCGCTGACGAGGAAGCCGAGCCCGAGGCCTGCCGCGTGCAGGAGCGCGGTCGCGGAGAGGAAGCCCATCCCGTAGGCGAGGCCCGAGGCGGTCTCGGGCATCTCGGCGCCGTGGGCGTAGCCGTGGAACACCGCGAACACCCCGACGAGGCCGATCAGCGCCGGCAGCGGCAGCCGGGCGGCGAACACGATGGCGAGGCCGAAGGCGACGAGGGAGAGCGCGATGCCGGCCTCCGCGAAGGGCAGTCCGATCCCGAACACGCCGAGCCCCGCGCCCGCCGCCATCATAGCCATGAAGGCGACCGGCAGGCCCCAGCGGGCCGGCCCGCCGCGGAGCGCCGCCAGCAGGCCCACCGCGACCATGGCGAGCACGTGGTCGAGCCCCCCGATCGGATGCGCGAAGCCGTGCGCGAAACCCACCGCCTCGCCGTGGCCCGGATGGGCGAGCGCAGCGCCGGGGGCGAGCAGCAGGAGAGCCGGCAGCAGCGGCAGGACGCGACGGATCATCGGGGGCCTCGGGGTCGATGTTGCGGTGCTCATGGAAGACCTAATCCAAACCCTATTCCATCGTGGGCGCAAGCTTCTGCACGCTCGGCACGTCCTCGCCGAGCCAGGCGGCGTTCTTGGCCGTTCCGTCGAAGGTCGCGCTCGTCTTGAAGAGCTCGTACTTGCCCTCCAGCGCGTAGGGCCGGCTGCGGCCGAGGAGTTCGGCGACCCGGGCCTTGTCCATCGGCCGGAAGGTCTTCACCGCCTCGAAGGCTTGGTCGAGGTCGCGCTGGTTCTGGATCCCGGTGATCACCACCGAGACCGGCAGGTTCAGCGAGAAGTGGAGATATTCCAGCGGCTTGATCGGCGCGTCGCTCTTCAGGATGACCCCGTCGCCGAAGGTCTTCATCGCCAGCGGCGCGATGCCGTTCCGGACGAGGTAGGGCAGGATGAGATGCCCGAACGAGCGGAAATGCGCGTCCATCACGTTGAGCGGCATCTGCACGGAATCGAACTGGAAGCCGCGCTCGGCCGCCACCTCCAGCATCTGCAGGTGGATGCGCGGGTCCTTGTGGCCGGTGAAGCCGATGTAGCGCAGCTTGCCCTGCTGCTTCGCCTCCACGAAGGCCTCCATCGCCCCGCCCTCGGCGAAGACGCGGTCGGGATCGTCGTAGCGCAGGATCTCGTGGTGCTGGACGAGGTCGATCCGGTCGGTGCGCAGGCGCTTGAGCGAGGTGTCGATCTGGCGCATCGCCTCGTCCTTGGTCCGCCCGTCCATCTTGGACATCAGGAAGACCTTCTCGCGGTAGCCGCCCTGCGACAGGGCCTCGCCCATGCGCAGCTCCGAGCGCCCCTCGTTGTAGTCCCAGCAATTGTCCATGAAGGTGATGCCGCGCTCGATCCCGGCATGGATCAGGCGCGTGGCCTCGTCGTCCGAGACGGCGTTCTTGCCGAGATGGAAGCCGCCCATCCCGATCGCCGAGATCTTCTCCGCGTGGCGCCCGAACGGGCGGTAGAGCATCTCGCCCCGCATCTCGCCGGGATCGGAGACGAACGGCAGGTCGGCGGGATCCTGCGGGCGCGTCTGGGGCAGGCCGGGGGCGTTCACGGCCGCCCCCGCGCTGCCGGCGCCCGCGAGGCCGGCGCCGAGGACGGCGCCCTGGAGGAAGCTTCGGCGTTCCATGCGGATTCTCCCGGCTGGGGGCCCCTCTGTGGGGCGGGACAGGTCGCGTTCAGGCTCGGCTTCATGGGGACAACTCCCTCAGGGCGCGGGCGGCGTGGAGCACGCGCAACGCCGCGCAGGCGGCGCCGTAGCCGTTGTCGATGTTGCAGACGGTGATGCCCGGGGCACAGCTCGCCAGCACGGCATCGAGCGCCGCGCGCCCGCCCTCGGCGACGCCGTAGCCGACCGAGGTCGGCACCGCGATCAGCGCGCCCGGCACGAGGCCGCCGACGACGCTGGGCAGCGCCGCATCCATGCCCGCCGCCACGATGACGACCGGGTGCGCCCGGATCTCGTCGAGGCGCCGCTGCAGGCGCCAGAGGCCGGCGACGCCGACATCGGCGATGAGCGTCGCGGCCACGCCCGCATAGGCCAGCGTCCGCTCGGCCTCGCGCGCCACCGGCACGTCCGAGGTGCCGGCCGCCACGATGGCGACCGCGGCCGCGCCCGCGATCCGGTTCGGTGCCCCGAACACGGCGGTGCGCGAGACCGGGCAGTAATCGAGCGCGTGGCCGAGCGCGGCCCGCTTGTCGGCGTCGAGCCGGGTGAGGAACAGGCGG
>NZ_LSIX01000318.1:0-8505 GCF_001556475.1 Methylobacterium sp. CCH5-D2
GGGGGGCAGGGGCAGCGCGTGGTAGTCGACGAAGTGTGCGACGCTGCGCGAGGCCAGGTCCGCGGCGTCGACGGCGCCCAGCCCGCGCTCGCCCCAATGGTGCGCGAAGGCCGCGCTGAACACGTCGCCGGACCCGATCTTGAACACGCGCTCGGAGCGGTAGGCCGGGATGTCGGCCGGCACGCCTCCGGCCCGGAACACTCGCGCGCCCTCGCACCCGCGCTTGACCACGACGACCTCGGCGTCGTGCGCGGCGAGCAGCGCGGCGCCCACGTCGTCGCCCGCCGCGCCGGTCGCGGCCTCCGCCTCGCCCTGGTTCAGCACGACGGCGAGGCGCTCGGCCCGGGATCCGTTGGCGCGGAAGGGGCTCGCCGCATGGCCGGTCTGCGGATCGTGGACGGCGCGCCGCGCCGAAACGACGGCGTCGCCTTCCACGAAGCCGAACCGCAGCACCACGTCGCCGGACACGGTGAGGGCAGGTTGCGCAGCGGGCACGGCCGGTTCGAGCAGCGCGGGCGAGAGGGGATGGAAGTAGGAGAACGAGATCCTCTCGTCGATCGGTTGGACGGTCGCGCCCACGCCGAACGCGTGCATCGAGCTTCGGACGTCCGAGACCCACCCCCGGTGGGCATAGGTATGGAGTTCGGTCCCGGGCGACAGCCGGCCGACCGATGCGGCGGCCCGCCCTCCGGAGCCGAAGAGGCGCCTCCAGCGCGGGACGGCACAGACTTCCAGGTAGCAGCCGCCGGCGACGATCAACGCGCCACCCGCTCGACCAGGACGCGACAGCGGGTGCGGTCGACCTCGATGACCCGGGCCTCGTACCGATGCCCGGCCCGCAGGCAGCCGAGGAGTTGGTCCAAGCCCTCCATGCCCGCGAGCGAGCCGACGATGTCGGCCGCGGGCCGCGTGCGGCACACGGCCGTCTCGAAGGGATCCTCCCGGTGCAGGGTCACGTCCAGGACGTCCCGCTCGCGGACCGTCGCCACCGCAGGGGTCCGCACGCCCGTCAGGTCGGTGTCGTAGCGCAGGTTGCAAGGGTCCGCGCCCCCGCCGAGCCCTTCGCCGCCGCCCTGGCCCTCCTGCCCCCGGGGCGACACCGGTGACGGCGTACCTGGCCCCAGACGCGGGCCCCTGCGTGTGCTGGACTTGCTACCGCCTGACATCGCGATCCCTGGACGCAAACCTAGACGATAGTGGCCTCTTTCGCCGGCCGCCGTCAAACGGGACCCCGGCCGATATTCCTCATCGCCCGCCACATCACCGCGTCGAGCAGGGACGGCCTGGCGCCGAGCGCCCCGCAGAACTCCAGGAAGCGCCGCTCCAGCGCCTCGTAGTCGCGCGGTACCCGCATCGAGCGGTCGAAGAGGCCGATCAGGAGACCGGCCCGGATGATGTGAATATCCAGGATCGCGACTTCGTCGCTGCCCAGCCAGTTGCGGGTGATCCAGGATGCGGTCTTCGGCCCGATGCCCGGGATCCGCATGAGGTGGCGGCGGAACGCCAGGGCGTCGTCGGTCGGGGGCGGCTCATCCTCGATCATCCCCAACGCGACCGCGAGCCGTCGGGCCCGCTGGTGCGGGAAGCGGTAGCGGACCGGGCGGCCGCCGAGCAGGACCGGCTGCAGCAGCAGAGCTTCGATATCCGCCTCGGCCGGGCGGCGTCCCGGCACGAACACGCCGGCCTCCACCAACCGGTCGTGAACGGCATGGTTGACCTCAGCCGTGATGCCGTAGCCGCCGAGCAGGCAGAACCCGACCTCCTCCTGCAGGGAGCCGTCGCGGTTGACGAACCCGTCGGACTGCTCGCTGGCGCGGCTGACCATGTCCGCCCAGAACGCGGCACTCGGCACCCACTCGGGCCGACCCCAGCGGACCCCGGGCACGACCTCGGCATCCGGATCGGGCAGCGTACGCCGTGCAGCCTTCGGGCGGCCTTCCGCTTCGAGCAGCATAGTCGCGATTCCCCTTGACGCCGTCCCCGGATATTCATTTTCATTCAAACCATGAGAGGACGCAAGGCAGGATCCGGCGACGGAGAGCGCGCCGCCATCGCGGCGGCGCTGGAACGAGCCCGCCGAGAGGACGGCCTGAGCCAGGACGCGCTCGCCCGCACGCTGGGCTCCAGCCAAGCCAACATTTCAAAACTCTTGCGCGGTCGACATACCCCCCGCCCGGAGCTGGAGGCAGCGATACGATCCTACCTCGGCGGCCGGCACAAGGGCGCCGCCCTCCCGTCGGAGGCATGGACGCGGCGCCTCCTCGCGGCCTGCGAACGCTCGCAGGCCTTCCGCGACGTCGTCGACGCGGCGCTGCTGCTTGTGAATGAAAATGAATATCCCGACCGAACATGACGGCGACCCGGGGGCCTCCGGCGTTCACGACCGACGACGCTCCCGGGTCGTCCGTCGCGGTCGACGGCCGGGTGCGGGCCGCAGCGCCCGGTCCGCATTCCGGCGGTGAGCACCGACGTGTCAGCCGCCTGAGCGGCTCCGACCACGCGGCAGGATGCACCTGAGCCGCCTCGGGAAAGCGGCACCGGCCCGGCTGCTGAACCGGCTCGGGAGCAGGGGGGGGGGACGCCGCCGTGCCGCCGGCGCAGGCCCCGTTTCGGCGTCGGTCCCTGGCCCGCACCGGCCGATCACGTCCGCACGGACGGCCGCCTGCCGGGCTCGACCGCCGTCCTGCCGGCGACGGAAGAGCGCCGGCCACGAAGATGTGCGGGCATGTTCATCCCCGTCTCGCTTCCGCCAGGTTCCCGCGTTCGACGTCCGCCGCCAGCGCCCTCCGGCTCCGGCCGTGGCGTGCGGGCCGGCCACGCGCGCTGCCTACGCGACGTGCCTCATGCGGCAGCCGCACGCCATCTCCGCGACGGAAGGCGGCAAAGGGACCGGATCTCTTTCGAGGCATGGAGGACGACGCATCCGCGCGCCGCCGGAAGGGCGAAACCCGCCTTCGCGAGATCCCACCCTTGACCTTCCAACGATGGGAAGCCCCATTTCCGGCGGCGTCCGGTTCATGACACCTGAGGAGTTGGCCGATGGAGGCTCAGTCCAGGCCGAGGAAGGCCGCGGGAACGACAATCAGCCTGCCTGTCGAGGGGATGAGCTGCGCGTCCTGCGTCGGCCGTGTCGAGCGGGCCCTAGGCAAGGTCGAGGGCGTCGAGGCCGTCAGCGTCAACCTGGCTACGGAACGCGCAGATATCCGGGCCAGTGGTTCGCTCGATCCTGAGCGATTGGCGCAGGCCGTCGAGGCCGCCGGCTATTCCGTGCCTGCACAAGCCGTCGAGCTCTCCATCGAGGGCATGACCTGCGCATCGTGCGTCGGACGCGTCGAGCGCGCGCTCAAGGCGGTGCCGGGTGTCGCCGAGGCGACGGTGAACCTCGCGACCGAGCGGGCGAGCGTGCGCGGCACGGCCAACCTGCACGCACTCGCCGCCGCCATCTCCGCCGCGGGCTACACCGCGCGTCCGGTCGGCGGGTCCCCCTCCGTCGACGATGAGGCCGCGCGGCGCAGGGAGACCGAGCGTTCGGGCCTCGGGCGCGATCTCTCCATCGCCGCCGTGCTGACGCTGCCCATCTTCGTCCTGGAGATGGGTTCGCACCTCATCCCCGGCATGCA
The DNA here is from genome assembly GCF_001556475.1 of Methylobacterium sp. CCH5-D2. Taxonomy (NCBI): domain Bacteria; kingdom Pseudomonadati; phylum Pseudomonadota; class Alphaproteobacteria; order Hyphomicrobiales; family Methylobacteriaceae; genus Methylobacterium; species Methylobacterium sp. CCH5-D2. The sequence goes on from NZ_LSIX01000318.1 coordinate 3,621, forward strand.
CGCGATGGTCGCGCGGACCATCGGCATGCAGCAAAGCTGGTACGTCCAGTTTGCGCTGACGACCTTGGTCCTCGCCGTGCCCGGCATCCGCTTCTACGTGAAGGGCATCCCCGCGCTGGTTCGCCTCGCGCCGGACATGAACTCGCTCGTGGCGGTGGGCACGCTCGCGGCCTACGCCTACTCAGCCGTCGCGACCTTCGCGCCATCCTTGCTGCCCGCGGGGACGGTCAACGTCTACTACGAGGCGGCGGCCGTCATCGTCACCTTGATCCTGCTCGGCCGCTTCCTGGAGGCCCGGGCCAAGGGACGCACCTCCGAGGCGATCACGAGACTGGCCGGCTTGCAGGCGAAGGTCGCCCGGGTCCGGCGCGGCGGCACCTCGGTCGAGATCCCGGTGTCAGACGTCGTGGCCGGCGACATCGTCGAGGTGCGCCCCGGCGAGCGCATCCCCGTGGACGCCGCCGTGACCGACGGGGAGAGCTACGTCGACGAATCGATGATCACCGGCGAGCCGGTCCCGGTGGCGAAGACCCGAGGCAGCACGCTGGTGGGCGGGACCGTCAACAGGCAGGGTGCGCTCACCTGTCGCGCGACGGCGGTCGGCGAGGCGACCGTGCTGTCGCAGATCATCCGCATGGTCGAGGAGGCTCAAGGCTCGAAGCTGCCGATCCAGGCCTTGGTCGACAAGGTGACCATGTGGTTCGTGCCAGCCGTGATGGCGGCGGCGGCGCTGACTTTCGCCGCTTGGATCGTGCTCGGGCCGTCGCCGGCGCTGACCTTCGCGCTCGTCAATGCGGTGGCCGTTCTCATCGTCGCCTGCCCCTGCGCCATGGGCCTCGCCACACCCACCTCGATCATGGTCGGCACCGGTCGGGCCGCCGAGCTGGGCATCCTCTTCCGCAAGGGTGAGGCGCTCCAACTCCTGAGGGATGCCAAGGTCGTCGCGGTCGACAAGACCGGCACGCTGACCGAGGGTCGTCCCGCCCTGACGGATCTGCAGGTGACCGCAGGCTTCGACCGTGCGTACGTACTGGGGCGGATCGCGGCCGTCGAGGACAGGTCCGAGCACCCGATCGCACGGGCCATCGTAGCGGCGGCGCAGGCCGAGGCCATTCCGCTACCCGAGGTCCAGGCCTTCGAAGCCGTCGCCGGATTCGGCGCCAGGGCCGAGGTCGACGGCGAGCGGGTGGAGATCGGCGCCGACCGCTACATGCGTGAGCTCGGGCTGGACGTCGGGGCCTTCGCCGCGGCCGCGGCGCGGATGGGCGACGAGGGCAAATCCCCGCTCTACGCCGCCATCGGCGGGCGCTTGGCCGCGGTCATCGCGGTCGCCGACCCCATGAAGGACACGACCCCAGCCGCGGTCGCCGCGCTGCGCGCCCTCGGGCTCAAGGTCGCGATGATCACGGGCGACAACCGCCGCACGGCGGAGGCCGTCGCGCGGCGGCTCGGCATCGACGAGGTGGTCGCCGAGGTGCCGCCCGCCGGCAAGGTCGAGGCGGTGCGCAGGCTGAAGGCGGAGCACTGCAAGCTGGCCTTCATCGGCGATGGCATCAACGACGCGCCCGCACTCGCGGAAGCGGATGTCGGCTTGGCAGTCGGCACCGGCACCGACGTCGCCATCGAGGCCGCCGACGTGGTGCTGATGTCGGGCAGCCTGGGCGGGGTCGCGACCGGCATCGCGCTGTCGCGCGCGACCATCGCCAACATCCGGCAGAACCTGTTCTGGGCATTCGCCTACAATACGGCCCTGGTCCCGGTGGCAGCGGGGGCGCTATACCCCGCCTGGGGCGTCCTGATGTCGCCGGTCCTCGCCGCGGGCGCGATGGCCCTGTCGAGCGTCTTCGTCCTCGGCAACGCGCTGCGGCTGCGCGGCTTCCGTCCGGAGGAGGCGATACCGCGCGCCGGCCTCCGCCAGGTCGGCGCGCCGGCGATGGGAGGAACTCCATGAACATCGGTCAGGCAGCCAGGGCCTCCGGCGTCTCGGCCAAGATGATCCGCTACTACGAGCAGACCGGCCTGATCCCGCCGGCCGGCCGCAGGGATTCCGGCTACCGGGACTACTCGTCCGAGGACGTGCACATGCTGCGCTTCGTCCGGCGGGCCCGGGACCTTGGCTTCTCCATGGCCGCGATCAACGAGCTCCTCGACCTGTGGCGCGACCGGTCAAGGCGGAGCGCCGACGTCAAGCGGGTCGCGACGGCGCACATGATCGAGCTTCGCGAGAGGATCGCCCACCTGAACCAGATGGTCACCACGCTCCAGACATTGGTTGATTGCTGTTCGGGTGACCACCGGCCGGATTGCCCGATCCTGGCCGACCTGGAGGAGCCCGCCGAGGAACACCCCCGGAAGCGTCCGTCAGGCGCCCTGCAGCGTCCCAACCCACGGCCTTGATCGAGCTGGACCCGGGAGCGTGCCGCCGGGCCCGCGCCCCTTCCCCTCGTCGCGGCGCCGCACCCCGTCGACCGGCCATCTCCAAGGGCATTCCGGTCCGGGAAACGCGCCCGCGCCCCGATGGGGCGTGGTCGGCGCGCGCCCTGGCCACACGGCCATGCTCGCACGCGGTCACCATGCGTTGCCGCCCGCCGCGCGCTGCCGTGGGTTGATTGACGCCCGACCTCGGCCCGGTGGCCAGGGGTGGTGGCGTCCGCCTCGGCGCAAGGTCGGTTCCGTGGACAGGGCCCGGCAACTCGTGAGGCGCCCCGGCCTCGAAGCCGGGATCGCGCGGGCCGGACCAGGACGGTCCGGGGCATTTCGACCGCCTCGGCGCCGGCGGCGCACGATGGGCACGGTCGGGGCGCCTAAACCGGTTCGTCCGGTCCCGCCCGTCCCGGCCGGGTTCCTCTTCACCCGCGACGGTGGCGAGGGCCGCAGGGCCCCATTATCACGGTCGTGCTTGCTCGCTCCGGGCAAGGCCGGTCGGCGCGCCCGCGTGCCGCGCCGGCGGCCGTGGCCCCGTGCCGGAGGATAGCGGGCGCAGGTCTGCCAGGATGCTGGACAGGCGTGATGCGAGGTTCCCGTCGAGGCAACCCGCATGCCCCTTGGCCATCCTGCGGAGATACCTCTCCAGGCCAGGCCCGACGGCCTGCTGATGTTCGAGGAGGATCCGTAACGCGCGGACCACGACCCCGCGCGGGTTCGGGTTCTCTTCCAGGTTGGTGTCGACGACCGCGTCGCGCAGCCAGGCCGTGAAACGCGGCCCGTGGTGAACCTGGCGGGAGCCGCACAGGTAAAGCACGGCGTCGCAGTCGAAGAAGGTGGTGTGCACCAGGTCGGCCAGATGGGCGGCCTGCACGTGGCCGGACCGGACCGCCCAAGTGGAGGGTAGGGCCCACACGTCGTACGTGTGGCGGCGCCCGGCGATGCGGTAGCCGCCGAAGCGGTTCCGAACGGCCGCGCCGTCCCGCATCAGCTCCGCCAAGCGCGCCGGCGGCGCGTGCACGACCAGGTCCACGTCCGACGCGAAGGCCGCAGCCCCGCCCCGGGCGAGGTCCCGGGCCATGCCGCCGAAGATCGCAACCTCGCCCACCTGCCCGAGATGGCCGATCAGATCCGCGATCTCGGGGCCCCCGCGAGCCTCGTCCGCGAGGAAGGCCTGCATTCGCCGGCACAGCTCCGCGCCGTCGCGGACGGGGGAGCCAAGGTCAGCCATGGTGCCGCCTCAGGTCGTCGCGCAGGGACACCGCGAACGTGTCGGTCATACCCGAGATCATGTCGGTGACGAGCTGCAGTTCGCGGTAGCGCAACGGCATCGCGTTCCCGGGCGCCTCGGCGACGCGCCGGTAGTTCTCCGAGATCCGGGAATACACGTAGGCCGGCAACGCCTCGCGGTCGGAGCGCAGGTCGTCCGGATCCTTGCGCCCGACGATGGCCTTCCAGAACATGTCCATGAGCTCGTGGACGGTCCGGTGCCCGTCGAGCTCGACTTCGAGGACGCTGCGGTGGCGGTAGACGTGAAACTTGGCGAAGCGCTTCAACGAGGTCCACAGCACGACCGCCTCGGAGGCCGCCATCAGCTCCCTGTCGAACGCGCCGGCCATGATGGCATCCCGGTTCGCCACGAACGCCCCGACCGCGGCCCGCACCATCTTCCCGATGGCGTCGACGCGGAACATCTGCATCGAGATGTCGTCGAGTTCACCGGGCGACAATCCCGCGTCCCGGAACTCGGCGTGGCTGCGCTCGGCCCGCTCGCAGACGTCGAGCGTCAACTCGTCGTCGCAAGCGTCGTGACGCAGCCAAGCCATCAGCACGTTGAAGTTGATCAGCTTCTTCTTGGCCGCGTCCTCGACGTCCACCACCGAGTACGCGATGTCGTCGCAAGCCTCCATCACAAAGGTCAGGGGATGGCGGACGCCCTGCCGCAAGCCGGTCTCGGCCCAGACCTCGGCGGCGATCTCGGCCTCCGATTGGAAGAAGTTGAACTTCTTTCTTGCCTGGGAGGTCTTGTCGACCGCGTCCGACGGCACGGGGTACTTCATCAGGGCCGCCAGGAAGGCATAGGTCATGTTCAGGCCGAAGTCGTCGTTCAGGATCTGCAATCGCGTCAGCAGCCTGAACGCCTGTGCGTTGCCCTCGAATTTCAGGAAATCACGGCGCATCGGCTCGCTCAGGTCCGGCGCGTCGAAGATGTCGAACGAGGTCGGTTCATCCTTTCGCCGGGCGGAGTGGCGCTTCACCCAGGTCTGGATCGCGGTCTCACCCTGATGTCCGAATGGCGGATTGCCGAGGTCGTGGGCGAGCCCGATGGCCTCAAGGAGGGCGGGCACGTTGCGCAGGGGCTCGACCTCCGCGGGGAACCCCAGCGCCCCGCCGTGCACGAAGGCGAGGGTGGTCCCCATGCTCCGCGCCATGTTCGCCACCTCGTGGCTGTGGGTCAGCC
>NZ_LSIX01000319.1:0-22796 GCF_001556475.1 Methylobacterium sp. CCH5-D2
GTGGTCGAGGTGATCCCCGCCGCGCCGGACTGGCGCATCGACGTCGTGGCCCTCGCGCGGATGCACGACACCCGTGTCCGGCTGATCGCCGCCGCCGCGATCCCCTCGAACGGCGGCCTCGTGAATCCGGTGGCGGAGATCGGGGCGCTCGCCCGAGCGCACGGCATCCCGTTCCTGCTCGACGCCTGCCAGATGGTCGGGCAGCGCCCGGTCGATGTCGCGGCGCTCGGCTGCGACATGCTCGCGGCCACGGGCCGGAAGTTCCTGCGCGGGCCCCGCGGCACCGGCTTCCTCTACGTGCGGCGCGCCTGGCTCGACCGGCTGGAGCCACTGATGCTCGACCATTTCGGCGCGCCCCTCGACGGGGACGGCTACCGGCTCCGCGACGACGCCCGCCGCTTCGAGACCTACGAGTACGACCACGCCGCCCGGCTCGGGCTCGGTGCCGCCGTCGAGTACGCCCTCGACCTCGGGCTCGACCGGATCGCGGCGCGCGTCGGCGCTCTCGCCACCGCGCTCCGGCAGGGCATCGCCGCGCTCCCGGGCGCGACGGTCCACGATCTCGGCCCCGACCCCGCCGGGCTCGTCACGGTCACGCTGGCGGGACACGACTCTGCCGCATTGCGGGCCGCGCTCGCGCAGGCCGGCATCGCGGCCGGGCTTTCGCTGCGGGCCGCCGCGCCGCTCGACGCGGACGCTCGGGGGTTGCCGCCGCTCGTGCGGCTCTCGCCGCACGTCTTCAACAGCGCGGACGAGATCGGGCGCGCGCTCGAGATCCTCGCCCGCCTCGCACAAGGGAAGATCCAGTCATGACCTCGCAGAACGGTCCCCTCAATGGTCCCTTGCGCGTCGGCATCGGCGGCCCGGTCGGCTCGGGCAAGACGGCCCTGATGGAGCAACTCTGCAAGCGCTTCCGCGACCGCTACGAGATCTGCGCCATCACCAACGACATCTACACCAAGGAGGACGCGCGCATCCTCACGGTGGCCGGCGCCTTGCCCGAGGAGCGCATCATGGGCGTCGAGACCGGCGGCTGCCCCCACACGGCGATCCGCGAGGATGCCTCGATCAACCTCGCGGCGGTGGCCGAGATGCGCCGCCGCTTCCCCAGGCTGGACCTCGTGCTGATCGAGTCGGGCGGGGACAACCTCGCGGCGACCTTCTCGCCGGAGCTGGCCGACATCACGCTCTACGTCATCGACGTGGCGGGCGGCGAGAAGATCCCCCGCAAGGGCGGCCCGGGCATCACCCGCTCCGACCTTCTCATCGTCAACAAGACCGACCTCGCCCCCCTCGTCGGGGCCGATCTCGGCGTGATGGAGAGCGACACGCGGCGCATGCGGGGCGAGCGGCCCTACGTCTTCGCCTCCCTGCGGGAGGGCGCGGGCGCCGACAGGGTCGCCCGCTTCATCGAGGAGGCGGGCGGCCTCGGCTGAGATCCGCCGCTCAGCACACCCGCCAGCGGCTCTCCCACCCGGCGAGCCGGGCGAGCCCCATCGCGCCGTCCTCGATCCGGGCGGCGGATCTGGCCAGCAGCGGCGCCGGCTCGCGGAAGCCGAAGCGCCGCATGGTCTCGCTCACCAGGGCCGCGATCGCGGCCTCGGTCTGGGCCGGAATCGTCCGGTGCGCCAGCTCGTTCGGCGGAAGGTCCCGGCCCGGCGCTACCACGGCGTCCCAGGACTGCCCCCAGGCGAGTTTGGCGAAGCGCTCGCGCGTCTCGAAGGTGTGCGTCTCGATGCGCGCGCGGTATTCCGGCGCCTCGCCGCGGAACGGCTCCGGGTCGAGCCCGCGCGCCCAGGCCGCCTCATCGAGGGCGTGGCCGATGCGGCGGGGATGACCTGCAACCTGGCGGTGCACCCGCAGCGCCCGCAGGCGGCGCGAGGCCTCGACCGCGACCGGCCCGGAGGAGCGGTTGCTGCGGTAGCCCGCGGCTTGCGCACCGATCAGGTCGCCCAAGCGGTCGCCGAGACCGAGGGCCTCGACGATGCGGCCGACGAGCGGCTCCGCCGAGCGCCGGTCGGCGAGCGGCACCGCCGTGACCCGGCCGTCCGCGGCCTCGGCCCAGGGCGCGACCAGCGCCCGGTAGTCGATCCGGCCGGAGCGCCAGTGCAGCGCCAGGTAGTCGCGAAAGCTGCCGGTCTCGCGGATGAGCTGGGCGCGGTGGGCGTAGGCCGAGTTCAGGAAGGCGAAGGGCGGCTTGACCACCATCAGCACCTCCGGTGCGAAGCCGCGCCGCGCCAGGATCTCCCGCAGGGTCTCGGGCACGCCGAAGCGGGGGCGCTGCACCGAGAAGTCCTCGTAGGAGAGGATCACCGTGTCGGCCCGGGTCCGCCGCAGGGCCTCGTCGAGGCGTCCGAGCACGACGCTGCGCTCGGCGCGCGGACGGCGCCCGTCGAGGACTTCGCCGAGCGGCTGGTGGTTGACGTCCCGGTCGGGATGAGAGCCCGGCGGCGCGAGTTCGGGGTAGAGCAGCCCGGCCTCCGCGAGCCTCGGCCTGAGGCCGGCCAGCACCTCCTGAAGGGCGGTGGAGCCCGTCCGCGGCATTCCGATGTGGATGATTGCACGGCGCATGCTAATCGTTTCGTCTCCGCTCTGCGGCGGGTGCCCGGCCCGCCTCGTGGTCCTCTCCCCCTCGACGTGTGACGATGATCGACCTGACGCTCGACGCTGCCCGAACCATCGTGGCGACCGCCCTGGAGGCGGCGCGCGCGCGCGGCCTGCAGCCGCTCGCGGTGGTTGTATATGATGCCCGCGGGTCTCTGAAATGTGTCCAGGTGGAGGACGGCACCTCGCTGCGCCGGGCCGAGGTGGCGATGGGCAAGGCGAACGGGGCGCTCGCCCTCGGGCTCGGCTCGCGGGCGCTGCACAAGCGGGCCGAGGTTCAGGCCTACTTCCTCACGGCGGTCGCGGAGGTCGCGGGCCCGGCGGGCCTCGTGCCGGTCCCGGGCGGCGTGCTGATCCGCGCCCGCGACGGGCGGCTCCTCGGCGCCGTCGGCGTCTCGGGCGACACCTCGGACAACGACGAGGCCTGCGCGGTGGCCGGCATCGAGGCGGCGGGCCTCGTGCCGGAGACCGGCGCCTGATATCCTTGCGCCGCCGCGACTTCGTCTCCGGCGCGGCGGCGCTCGCCGCCCTGCCCCGCCCGGCGCGGGCCGTGGGCGCGCCGCTCTACCGGCGCGGCAACGACGCCGATCCCGAGACGCTCGACCCGCACCGCTCCTCGACGGTGGCCGAGGCGCACATCCTGCGCGACCTCTTCGAGGGGTTGCTGACCTACGACAACCGGGGCGCCATCATACCGGGCGCGGCCGAGAGCTGGACGATATCGGACGATCGCCGCACCTACACCTTCCGGTTGCGGACCGAGGGGCGCTGGTCGAACGGCGAGCCGGTCGAGGCGGGGGCCTTCGTGTACGCGCTGCGCCGGATCCTCGCCCCCGCGACGGCGGCGAAATACGCCGAGGTGCTCTTTCCGATCCGCAACGCCGCCGCGGTGAATGCCGGCGCGATGTCCCCGGATCAGCTCGGCGTCACGGCGCCGGACCCGCGCACCCTGGTGATCGCGCTCGACAACCCGACGCCGTACCTCCTCGAACTCCTCACCCACCAGACCAGCCTTCCGGTGCACCCGGCCTCCGTCGAGCGGTTCGGCGACGCCTTCACGCGGCCGGGCAACCTCGTGTCCAACGGACCCTATCGGCTGCGCGACCTCGTTCCGAACGACCGGATCACGCTCGTGCGCAACCCGCATTTCCACGCGGTCGCCGAGGTCGCGATCCCGGAGGTCGCCTTCCTGCCGACGCCGGATCTGGCCAGCGCGGTGCGACGGTACGCGGCCGGCGAGATCGACTCGCTCGCCGATCTGCCCGGTGACCAGATGGCGGCGCTCAAGCGCCGCTTCGGCGATCAGGTCGTGCTCGGGCCCGGTCTCGGCCTCTACGCGCTGGCGGTGAACACCCGCAAGGCGCCCTTCTCGGACCCGCGGGTGCGCCGCGCCCTCTCGCTCGCGATCGACCGGCCTTATCTGGCGGAAGCGCTCTGGGGCGGCACGATGAGCCCGGCCTGGTCCTTCTGCCCGCCGGGGCTCGACAATTACCGCGCCCCGCCCGAGACCGAGGGGCGCCGGGGCTTTCCGATCGACCACGAGGCGGAGGCGCGGCGCCTGCTGGCCGAGGCCGGGTTCGGGCCGGGCCGCCCCTTGCGGGTCGAGTACCGCTTCAACACCACGGACAACAACCGCAACACCGCGGTGGCTTTGGCCGAGATGTGGCGCGCGCTCGGGATCGAGACGCGCTTCGTCTACACCGACGCCAAGACGCATTTCGCCTATCTGCGCGACGGCGGCGACTTCGATATCGCCCGGATGTCGTGGATCGCCGACTATTCCGACCCGCAGAACTTCCTGTTCCTGCTCCGCTCCGGCAACGACGGGATGAATCCCGGCCGCTTCGCCGATCCGGCCTACGACGCGCTCCTCGACGCCTCTGCCCGCGAGCCGGACATCACGGCCCGCGCCGACCTGCTCTGGCGCGCCGAGGCGATCCTGATGCGCGACCTGCCCTGGATCCCGGTGATGCACACCCGCTCCAAGGCGCTGATCAGCCCGCGGCTGCATGGCTACCACCCGAACCTCCGCAACGCCGCGCCGACGCGGTTCCTGAGGCTGGAGGGATGATGGGATCGATGCTCCGCGCGCTCGAGGCGGGCCCCCGCCCATGATCGGCCTCGTCCTCCGCCGCCTCGCGCAGGCCGTGCCCACCCTCCTCCTCGTCGTCGCCGCGAGCTTCTTCCTGATGCGGCTCGCGCCCGGCGGCCCGTTCGACCTCGAACGTCCCCTCGCGCCGGCCGCGATGGAGAACCTGCGCCGGGTCTACGGGCTCGACCAGCCGCTCCTCGTCCAGTTCGGCCGCTACCTCGGTGCCCTGGCGCGGGGTGATCTCGGACCCTCCTTCTCGTTCCGCGATCTGACCGTGGCCGATCTCCTCGCCCGCGGGCTGCCGGTCTCGCTGACGCTCGGCGCGCTTGCCCTCCTCCTCGCCCTGGGGATCGGCATCGGGTTCGGCTGCCTCGCGGCCCTGCGGCAGGGCGGCGCCACCGACCGCGCCGTCACCCTGCTGGCGGGCTTGAGCCTCTCCCTGCCGAGCTTCGTCGTGGCGCCTCTCCTGCAGATCGGCTTCGGACTCGCCCTGCACTGGCTGCCGCTCGGCGGCTGGGGTGGGGGCGCGCCGGGCCACCTCGTCCTGCCGGTGATCACCCTCGCCCTGCCCCAGATCGGCGCGGTGGCGCGGCTCACCCGGGCCTCCCTCGCCGAGGCGCTCCGCGCCCAGCCGGTGCGGACCATGCGCAGCCTCGGGCTCCCTCCGGGCCGGGTGCTGCGCCACGCGCTGCGCGGCGCGCTCCTGCCGGTGATCGCGCTGGCCGGGCCGCTTGCCACCGGCCTGCTCACCGGGTCCGTGGTGGTCGAGACGGTGTTCGGGCTGCCCGGCATCGGGCGCTACTTCGTTGAGGGGGCGCTCAACCGCGACTACACGCTGGTGATGGGCACGGTGCTGCTCGTCGGCGTGTTCGTCGTCGTGCTGAACCTCGCGGCCGACCTCGCCGCTGCCTGGGCCGACCCGCGCCTGCGGGGGCGCGCGTGAGCGCGCCGGGCCGCGGCGTGCTCCGTCGCCTCGGCCGCGGGGCGTGGGCAAGCCTTGCCGTGCTCGTCCTCGTGGCGCTGGCCTGCTTGGTCGGCCCGCTGCTCACCGGCCACGCGCCCGAGCGCGCCTATCCGGATCTGCGCCAGCTCGGCGCGGGGCTCGGACCTCAGCCGGCGCCCGACCGGATCGGACCGGCGCTGGAACGCCTCGCCTACCGGATGCGGGCACGGCTCGAAGGGTTCGAACAGGGCCCGGATTCCGTCCGCCTCGTCCTCGGCTCGGACGAGCCGGTGGACCGGCGCGGCCTCGTCTACCTGCCGCGCTCCGACCTGTTCGGCGAGGCCCGGGTGGTCGAGGCGTCCGCCGACGGGCGCCGCCTCGTCGTCGAGGCGCCGCTGCGGCGGCTGCACTTCCCCCTCGGCACCGACGTGCACGGGCGCGACCTCCTCACCCGCAGCCTCGTGGCGGGCCGGGTCTCGCTCCTGATCGGCCTCACGGCGACGCTCGTCGCCCTTGTCGTCGGAGTCGCCTACGGGGCGGTGGCGGGCTTCGCGGGCGGCGCGGTCGATGCCGTGATGATGCGGCTCGTGGACGTGCTCTACGCCCTGCCCTTCGTGTTCTTCGTGATCGTGCTGGTGGTGTTCTTCCGCCCCGGCCTCGGGCTGATCCTCTTCGCCATCGCGGCGGTCGAGTGGCTCGACATGGCCCGCATCGTGCGCGGGCAGGCGCAGGCCCTGAAGGCCTGCGACTTCGTCCGCGCGGCGGAAGCGCTGGGGCTGACCGCGCGGCAGATCCTCGTGCGCCACGTGGTGCCGAACGCGCTGGGGCCGATCCTCGTCGCCGCGACCCTGCTGGTGCCCCGGGTGATCCTGCTGGAGAGCTTTCTCTCGTTCCTCGGCCTCGGCGTGCAGGAGCCCGAGACCAGCTGGGGCGTGCTGGTGGCCGAGGGCTCGCGGGCGATCGAATCGGCTCCGCACATGCTGGCGGCCCCGGCCCTCCTGCTGGTCACGACGCTGGTGGCGCTGAACAGCCTCGGCGACGGGCTGGCGGACGCGGTCGATCCGCGGACGGTGCGCCGCATCGCCTGACCAGGCCGGGCGGAGAGCGGAGGAGGATCAGGTGATCGGCGCCGGGTTGAACAGCGTCAGGTCGTTGTAGAGGCCCCAGCGGTCCGACCAGGGCTGCTTGCACCCGCTCGCCACGTCGAGGATCAGGCGGAACAGCTCCCAGCCCATCTCTTCGATCGTCGCCTCGCCGGTGGCGACCTTACCCGCGTCGAGGTCGATCAGGTCGGACCAGCGCCGGGCGAGTTCGCTGCGCGTGGCGACCTTGATCACCGGGGCCTGTGCGAGGCCGTAGGGCGTGCCGCGGCCCGTCGAGAACACCTGAAGCGTGATGCCGGAGGCGAGCTGCAGGGTGCCGCAGACGAAGTCGCTGGCCGGCGTCGCCGCGAAGATCAGCCCCCGCTCGCGCACCCGCTCGCCCGGGGCCAACACGCTCGTGATCGCGCTGGTGCCGGATTTGGCGACCGATCCCAGCGCCTTCTCGACGATGTTGTTGAGCCCGCCGCGCTTGTTGCCGGGCGACGGGTTCGCCCGCCGGTCGGCGCCGCCCTTCTCGAGATAATCGTCGTACCACGCCATCTCGCGGATCAGCGCGTCGGCGACCTCCGGGGTCGCGGCCCGCGGGGTGAGCAGGTGGATCGCGTCGCGCACCTCCGTCACCTCGGAGAACAGCACGGTGGCGCCGCAGCGCACCAGCAGGTCGGCGGCGAAGCCGAGCGCCGGGTTGGCGGTGACGCCCGAGAAGGCGTCGCTGCCGCCGCATTGCAGGCCGACCACGAGGTCGGAGGCCGGACAGGTCTCACGGGTACGCCGGTTCAGCACCTGGAGCCGCGCCTCGGCCATCCGCATGATGCTGTCGATCATGCTGCCGAAACCCTCGTGGCGCTCGTCCTGCAGGCGGACCACGTTCTCCGGATCCTCGGCCGTTCCCTGCCGGCCGGGCACGAGGCGCTCGGAGACGAGCTTCTCGCAGCCGAGGCCCACCACCATGACCGCGCCGCCGAAATTCGGGTTCTGGGCGAGGCTCTGGAGGGTGCGGATCGGGATCACCGCCTCCGGCGCGTTGATGGCGACGCCGCAGCCATAGGCGTGGGTCAGGCCGATCACGTCGTCCACGTTGGGGAAGCGCGGCAGCAATTCCTGCTTGATGCGCCGGATCGCGACGTCGAGCGTGCCGGTCACGCACTGCACGCTGGTCGAGATCGCCAGGATGTTCTTCGTGCCGACGCTGCCGTCCGGATTGCGAAAACCCTCGAAGGTGTAGCCGTCGAGCGGCGGCAGGGGCGCCGGCACGCGGGTACACGTCTCCAGCGCGTCGAGGGCGGGGGCGACCGGCGTCTCGACGCAGGATTCCTCGACCCAGGAGCCGCGCGGGATGTCCCGCAGGGCAATCCCCACCACCTCGCCGTAGCGCACGACGTGGCCGCCCCGCGGCACGTCGGCGAGTGCAACCTTGTGGCCCTGGGGCACGAACTCGGTGAGCGTCAGGCCGTCCGGGAACACCGTGCCGGCCGGCAGCCCGAAGGCGTTGACCACGATCGCGACGTTGTCCTTCGGGTGGACCCGGATCGTGCGGGGGGCGTCGCCGACGGGACGCGGCGGGGCTACCAGATCGCTCAGCATCGGTTTCCTCCGGCGGGACTCCCTTGCACGGAAGGCCCGATTTTCAGATCAGGCTAGTGCCGCCGGGTACGGAGATCCAATGCCGCCTCTGGATCGACCGATGCCGGACGTGCATCGATAAAAGATCACCTTGCCTTCACCGCGCATCGTCCGTGCAGATGGGCACTGGAAACTCCACCCTTTCCCGGACGCCCGGAGCGTCAGCGGAGGGTGATCCGGGATCCGGCGACTGAAGCGCCGCGAAGCGGCTCGATCTTCAGCACCGGCAACCATGCGGACGCTGCGCGTCATCGTGTGCTCGGTCCCGGGTCGCATTCCGCTGACGCTGCATGCACCCGGGAAAGGGCGCGACGGTGCCGGACCGCATCAGTGCTCAAGGTCGCCCACGATGCCGCGCAGCGCGTCGACCAGCGGGTTGTCGTGGTCGCGCCGCCAGCTCAGCATCAGCTCGGCGGGGTGCGGCCGCGGCAGGGCGAGGGGCCGGAAAGCTACGCCCTCGAAGCGCAGGCGCTCGGCCGCCGCCGGCACCAGCGCGAGGCCGATCCCGGCCCGCACCAGCGCCAGGATCGAGTGTATCTGCGTGAGCTGCTGCAGGACGCGCGGCTGCACGCCGGCCTCCGCGAAGAGCGCCGCCACGAGGTCGTGGAAGTAGCTCGCCTCGTGCGGCGCGTAGGCGACGAAGGCCGCGCCGCGAAAATCCTCCGGCGTCAGCGCGGACCGGCCCGCCAGCGCGTGCCCGGCCGGCGCCGCCGCGATCAGCGGCTCGGCCAGCGCGCGGGCCGTCTCCAGCTCGGGATGCGTCACCATCGGACGCACGAGCGCCGCGTCGAGCTGGCCTGAGAGCAGGCCCTCGAGCTGGTCCTTCGTCACCATCTCGCGCAAGCTCAGCGTGACATCGGGCAGGGCGGCCCGGCAGGCGGTGACGAGGCGGGGCAGGAAGTCGTAGGCGGAGGCCGCCGTGAAGCCGAGCTTGAGCACGCCCGCCCGCCCCGCCGCCACCTGCCGGGTGACGTGCGCGGCGGTCTCGGCGAGCCTGAGGATCCGCTGCGCCTCGGGCAGGAAGCTGCGCCCGGCCGCAGTGAGCCGCACCGAGCGGCTCGTGCGGTCGAGGAGCTGGGCGTCGAGCACGCGCTCCAGAACCTGGATCTGCCGGGAGAGGGGCGGCTGCGTCATGTTCAGCCGGGCGGCGGCCCGGCCGAAATGCAGCTCCTCGGCGACCGCCACGAAGCAGCGCAGCTGGCTGAAATCGAACATGCCCGCAACCCTACGACAAGGGCCGCGGGGAAGCCCCGCGGCCGCCGAGATGAGCACAGGTTTGTCTCCGGGCCGGCGCCTCAGCGCAGCTCGACCCGGCGGATCTCGCCGACCACCACGAGGTAGCAGAAGCAGGCCACCAGCGCGTTGAGACCGACGAAGATCAGCGCCCCGTTGAACGAGCCCGTGCTCTGCACGATGTAGCCGATCGCGATCGGGGTGGTGATGCCGGCGGTATTGCCGAACGTGTTGAACAGGCCGCCCGAGAGGCCGCCGCTCTCCCGCGGCGAGGTGTCCGAGACCACGGCCCAGCCGAGCGCCCCGATGCCCTTGCCGAAGAAGGCCAGCGCCATCAGGCCGACCACGACGGCGTCCGCCTGCACGTAGTTGCAGCCGATGATCGACATCGACAGCAGCATGCCGCCGACGATCGGGATCTTGCGGGCGGCGGTGAGCGAGTGGCCGCGGCGCAGAAGCATGTCGGAGATGACGCCGCCCAGGATGCCGCCGACGAAGCCGCACAGCGCCGGAAGCACCGCCGCGAAGCCTGCCTGCAGGATCGACAGCCCGCGCTCCTTCACGAGGTAGACCGGGAACCACGTCAGGAAGAAGTAGGTCAGCGTGGTGATGCAGTACTGGCCCACATAGATGCCGAGCAGCATGCGGTTGGCCAGCAGCTGCTTCAGCGTGCGGCCGACATTGGCCTGCCTGGCCGAGCCCTGGCCGTCCATGTCGAGCAGCGCGCCGCCCCGCTCGATGTAGTCGCGCTCGGCCGCGTTCATGCTCGGATGGTCCTTCGGGCCGTGGATCACCTGGGTCCAGAGCAGCGCGAAGGCGATGCCGAGCGCGCCCATCATGGTGAAGACGTGGTGCCAGCCGAAATGGTGGACCACCCAGGCCATGAGCGGCGTGAACAGCACGGTGGCGAAGTACTGTGCCGAGTTGAAGAAGGCCGAGGCCATGCCCCGCTCCTTGGCGGGGAACCACGCTGCCGTGATGCGGGCGTTGGCGGGAAAGACCGGCGCCTCGGCGAGGCCGACGGCCAGCCGCAGCGCGAACAGCAGCGCGACCGCGGTGGCGCCCGTGAAGAAGCCGACCGCGCCCTGCACCAGCGTGAAGGCCGACCACAGGAAGATCGCGGCCGCGTAGACCCACTTCACGCCGTAGCGGTCGAGCAGCCAGCCGCCGGGGATCTGGGCGAGCACGTAGGACCACGCGAAGGCCGAGAACACGTAGCCCATCTGCACGGCGTCGAGCCCGAGATCCTTCGACAGGGCGGGGCCCGCGATCGAGATGGTCGCGCGGTCGGCGTAGTTGATCGTCGTGGCGACGAACAGCATCAGGACGATGGAGATCCGGACGCGGCTTCGCCGGGCATCGGACACGGCAAGGCCGGCGCTCGTCTGCGCGCTCATGGGCAATTCCTCCCAGCATGGGCCGCCCGGCTTTTGCCGTGACGGGCGAAGAAACCTGAGGATTCTCCGCAGATGCCAGAGTGGTCGTCCGACTCTTCCGGGTCCAACTCAAAGACTGGATGGATCGATGCCGGGCGCGCATCGATCGAGGACTTTGCGCGATGCCCCTTTCCCGGACGCCTGGAGCGAAGCGGAAGGTGATCCGGGATCCAGCGCAAGGAGACGCGGAGCGCCCGAACCCTGCAACGTTGCTCAAGATCGCGCCGCTGCGCGGCACTTCATCCTCTGGATCCCGGATCACCTTCCGCTGACGCTCCAGGCGTCCGGGAAAAGGGCGGTCCGCCAAACGAGAAAGGGCGGCCCCGCGGGGCCGCCCTCTGTGCTTCGTCTCTCCGGAGCGGATCACTCCGCCGCGGGCGAGAACTCCTCGATCTGGCCGGCACCGCTCTCGGCCTGCTTCTGCTGCAGGATGAGGTTGTCGCGGCGGCGCGCGATCGAGCGGATGTCCGCCACCAGGGAGCCCGTGCCGGCCGGGATGAGCGAGCCGACGATGACGTTCTCCTTGAGGCCTTCCAGCGTGTCGACCTTGCCGTTGACCGCCGCTTCCGTGAGGACGCGGGTGGTCTCTTGGAACGAGGCCGCCGAGATGAACGACTTCGTCTGCAGCGAGGCCTTGGTGATGCCGAGCAGCACCGGCACGCCCACGACCGGCTTCTTGCCCTCGGCCAGAAGCTTCTCGTTGATGTCGGTCAGCTCGGTCCGGTCGATCTGGTCACCCGGGATGATGTCCGAATCGCCGCTCTCGGTGACTTCCACCTTCTGCAGCATCTGCCGGACGATCACCTCGATGTGCTTGTCGTTGATCGACACGCCCTGGAGCCGGTAGACCTCCTGGATCTCGTTGACGAGGTAGGCGGCAAGCTCCTCCACGCCCTTGATCGCCAGGATGTCGTGCGGCGCCGGGTTGCCGTCGACGATGTAGTCGCCGAGCTCCACCACGTCCCCGTCCTGCAAGTGGATGTGCTTGCCCTTGGGGATCAGGTACTCGACCGTCTCCGAACCGTCGTGCGGCGTCAGCGAGAGCCGGCGCTTGTTCTTGTAGTCCCGGCCGAAGGCGATCGTGCCCGACTTCTCGGCGATGATCGCCGCGTCCTTCGGGCGGCGCGCCTCGAACAGCTCCGCCACCCGCGGCAGACCGCCGGTGATGTCGCGGGTCTTGGCCGAGTCGGTCGAGACGCGGGCCAGGATGTCGCCGGCCTTCACCGTGCCGCCCGGGTCGTAGCCGATGATGGCGTCGACGGGCAGGAGGTAGCGGGCCTCCGAGCCGCGCGGCAGGCGGATCGGCTTGCCGTCCTGGTCCACGATGACCATCGCGGGCTTGAGGTCCGAGGTCCGGGCCGAACCGCGCCAGTCGATGACGACGCGCTTCGAGATGCCCGTCGACTCGTCGGCCGTCTCGGTGATCGACTGGCCGTCGTAGAGGTCCTCGTAGGCCACGACGCCGTCCACCTCGGCGACGATCGGACGGGTGTAGGGATCCCACTCGGCGATCCGCTGCCCGCGCTTGATCTTGTCGCCCTCGTCGACCCGCACCTTGGCGCCGTACTGCAGGCGGTGCACCGCCCGCTCGGCCCCGTCCGAGCCCACGATCACCACGGCCACGTTGCGGCCGGTGGCGATGAGGTCGCCGTCCGAGTTCTTCGCGAGCGCCCGGTTGCGGATCCGGATGGTGCCCTCGAAGCTCGACTCGATGAAGGACGAGTCCGCGATCTGCGCCGCACCGCCGATGTGGAAGGTGCGCATGGTGAGCTGGGTGCCCGGCTCGCCGATCGACTGCGCCGCGATGACGCCGACGGCCTCGCCCATGTTGACGGGCGTGCCGCGGGCGAGGTCGCGCCCGTAGCAGGTGGCGCAGACGCCGCTCTTGGTGGCGCAGACGAGCACCGAGCGGATCTTCACCTCCTGGATGCCGGCGGCGGTGATCGCCGGCAGGTGGCGCTCCTCGATGGTCTCGCCGGTCTTGACGATGACCGTGCCGTCCTGCGCGACCAGATCCTCCGCCGTGGCGCGGCCGAGGATGCGGGTGGCGAGCGTGGCCACGACCTGACCCGCGTCGATGATGGCGCGCATCCGGATGCCGTTGGTGGTGCCGCAATCCACCTCGCGGATCACCGCGTCCTGCGCCACGTCGACGAGGCGGCGGGTGAGGTAGCCCGAGTTGGCGGTCTTGAGCGCCGTGTCGGCCAGACCCTTCCGGGCGCCGTGGGTCGAGTTGAAGTACTCGAGAACGTCGAGGCCTTCCTTGAAGTTCGAGATGATCGGGGTCTCGATGATCTCGCCCGAGGGCTTCGCCATCAGGCCGCGCATCGCCGCGAGCTGCTTCATCTGCGCCGGCGAGCCGCGGGCGCCCGAGTGGCTCATCATGTAGATCGAGTTGACCTGCTTGTCGGCGCCGTTCTCGTCCTTCTGCACCGACGAGATCCGGCCCATCATCTCCTGGGCCAGCTTGTCGGAGCACTTCGCCCAGGCGTCGACGACCTTGTTGTACTTCTCGCCCTGGGTGATCAGGCCGTCGTTGTACTGCTGCTCGTAATCCTTCACGAGCGTGCGGGTCGCGTCGACGATCGACCACTTGTTGTCCGGCACCACCATGTCGTCCTTGCCGAACGAGATGCCGGCGCGGAAGGCGTGGCTGAAGCCGAGCGCCATGATGCGGTCGCAGAAGATCACCGACTCCTTCTGACCGCAGTGGCGGTAGACGGTGTCGATCATCGCCGAGATCTCCTTCTTGGTCATCAGCTTGTTGACGACGTCGAAGGGCACCTTGCGGTGCTTCGGGAGCGCGCCCGAGAGGATCACGCGGCCCGGGGTGGTCTCGTAGATCTGGGTCAGCGGCTCGCCGTCCGGGCCGATGCCCTTCCAGCGCCACTTGATCTTCGAGTGCAGCGAGACGGCCTTGGCGGCCAGAGCGTGCTCCAGCTCGCCGATGTCGCCGTAGACGCCCTGCATCGGGTTCTGCTTGTTGTCGGCGTTGTACGCGCCGACCGCGCCCTCGGCGACGATCGAGAGGTAGTACAGGCCGAGCACGATGTCCTGCGACGGCACGATGATCGGCTGGCCGTTCGCGGGGTGCAGGATGTTGTTGGTCGACATCATCAGGACGCGCGCCTCCAGCTGAGCCTCGAGGCTCAGGGGGACGTGCACGGCCATCTGGTCGCCGTCGAAGTCGGCGTTGAACGCGGCGCAGACCAGCGGGTGCAGCTGGATCGCCTTGCCCTCGATCAGCTTCGGCTCGAAGGCCTGGATGCCGAGGCGGTGCAGCGTCGGCGCGCGGTTCAGCATCACCGGGTGCTCGCGGATCACCTCATCGAGGATGTCCCAGACCTCCGGCTTCTCCTTCTCGACGAGCTTCTTGGCCTGCTTGACGGTGGCCGAGAATCCCTTGGCGTCGAGGCGCGCGTAGATGAAGGGCTTGAACAGCTCCAAGGCCATCTTCTTCGGGAGGCCGCACTGGTGCAGCTTCAGCTCGGGGCCGACCACGATGACCGAGCGGCCCGAATAGTCGACGCGCTTGCCGAGCAGGTTCTGGCGGAAGCGGCCCTGCTTGCCCTTCAGCATGTCGGCGAGCGACTTCAGCGGGCGCTTGTTGGCGCCCGTGATGACGCGGCCGCGGCGGCCGTTGTCGAACAGCGCGTCCACCGCCTCCTGAAGCATGCGCTTCTCGTTGCGGATGATGATGTCGGGCGCGCGCAGCTCGATCAGCCGCTTCAGGCGGTTGTTGCGGTTGATGACGCGGCGGTAGAGGTCGTTGAGATCCGACGTCGCGAAGCGGCCGCCGTCCAGCGGAACCAGCGGGCGCAGGTCCGGCGGGATGACGGGGACGACCGTCAGGATCATCCACTCGGGCCGGTTGCCCGACATCTGGAACGCCTCGATGATCTTGAGGCGCTTCAGGAGCTTCTTGGGCTTCAGCTCCGAGGTGGTGACGGCGATCTCCTCGCGCAGATCGTTGGCGATCTTGTCGAGGTCGAGCTCCTGCAGGATGCGCCGGATGGCCTCGGCGCCGATCATCGCCGTGAACGAATCCTCGCCGTACTCCTCCTGAGCGCGCAGGTACTCCTCCTCCGAGAGGAGCTGGCGCTCCTTCAGGGGCGTGAGGCCCGGCTCGATGACGCAGTACGACTCGAAGTACAGGATCCGCTCAAGGTCCTTGAGCGCCATGTCGAGCAGCAGGCCGATGCGCGAGGGCAGCGACTTGAGGAACCAGATGTGCGCGACCGGGGCGGCCAGCTCGATATGGCCCATGCGGTCGCGCCGGACGCGCGCCAGCGTCACCTCGACGCCGCACTTCTCGCAGATGACGCCCTTGTACTTCATGCGCTTGTACTTACCGCACAAGCACTCGTAGTCCTTGATGGGCCCGAAGATGCGCGCGCAGAACAGGCCGTCGCGCTCGGGCTTGAAGGTGCGGTAGTTGATCGTCTCGGGCTTCTTGATCTCGCCGTAGGACCACGAGAGGATCTTCTCGGGGCTGGAGATCGAGATCTTGATCTGGTCGAAGCTCTGGGGCTGGGCCTGCTGGTTGAAAAGGTTCATGACCTCTTGGTTCATGATCCACTCCTTGGCTCGACGGGCCGCGCCGCGCCTGCGCCGCCACGTCCGAAAAACACCCTCGGCGCAGCGCCCTGCCGGACGCCGCTGGCCGTCTCAAACCGTCGGAGGCCCCGCCCCTCCCCGCTCGAACCGTGCCGGCGCGTCACCGGCACGGGAGGTGTCGTCTGTCGCTACTCGGCGGCGTTGGCGGGCGGCTCGAGCTGGTCGTTGGCCGCCTGCTGCTGCTTGGAGCTCGTCAGCTCGACGTTGAGGCCGAGCGAGCGCATCTCCTTCACCAGCACGTTGAAGCTCTCGGGGATGCCGGCCTCGAAGGTGTCGTCGCCGCGGACGATCGCCTCGTAGACCTTGGTGCGGCCGGCCACGTCGTCCGACTTCACCGTGAGCATCTCCTGCAGCGTGTAGGCCGCGCCGTAGGCCTCCAGCGCCCAGACCTCCATCTCGCCGAAGCGCTGGCCGCCGAACTGCGCCTTGCCGCCCAGCGGCTGCTGGGTGACGAGCGAGTACGGGCCGATCGAGCGCGCGTGAATCTTGTCGTCCACGAGGTGGTGGAGCTTCAGCATGTAGATGTAGCCCATGGTGACCTTGCGGTCGAAGGGCTCGCCGGTGCGACCGTCGTAGAGGGTCGACTGCGCCGAGCGGTCGAGCCCGGCCATCTCCAGCATCTGCTCGATGTCGGCTTCCTTGGCACCGTTGAACACCGGCGTCGCCATCGGCACGCCGCGGCGGAGGTTGTTGCCGACCTCGGCGTACTCCTCGTCCGTCAGGCCCTCGAGCTCGTGGGGGGAGTAGATCGCCTTCATCTCCTCCTTCAGCGGCGCGATGTCCTGCGTCTTCAGATAGGCATCGACCGCCTTGGACACCTTGCGACCCAGGCCCGCAGCCGCCCAGCCGAGGTGCGTCTCGAGGATCTGACCGACGTTCATGCGGCTCGGCACGCCGAGCGGGTTGAGCACGATGTCGGCGTGCGTGCCGTCCTCAAGGAACGGCATGTCCTCGATCGGCACGATGCGCGACACCACGCCCTTGTTGCCGTGGCGGCCGGCCATCTTGTCGCCGGGCTGGATCTTGCGCTTCACCGCCACGAAGACCTTGACCATCTTCATGACGCCGGGCGGGAGCTCGTCGCCGCGCTGCAGCTTCTCGACCTTGTCGAGGAAGCGCTGCTCGAGGCGCTTCTTCGACTCGTCGTACTGCTTCTGCATCGCCTCCATCTCGGTCATGAGACGGTCGTCGACGACGGCGAACTGCCACCATTGCGAGCGCGGGTACTCGCTCATCACCTCGCGGGTGAGCACCGTGTCCTTGCGGAAGCCGCGCGGACCGGCGATCGGGGCCTGGCCGATGAGCGTGTCGGCGAGCCGCGCGTAGGTGTTGCGGTCGAGGATCGCCTGCTCGTCGTCGCGGTCCTTGGCGAGGCGCTCGATCTCCTCGCGCTCGATCGCCTGGGCGCGCTCGTCCTTGTCGACGCCGTGGCGGTTGAACACCCGGACCTCGACGATCGTGCCCGTGACGCCGGGGGGCACGCGCAGGGACGTGTCGCGCACGTCGGACGCCTTCTCGCCGAAGATGGCGCGAAGGAGCTTCTCCTCCGGCGTCATCGGGCTCTCGCCCTTCGGCGTGATCTTGCCGACCAGGATGTCGCCCGCGTGCACCTCGGCGCCGATATAGACGATGCCGGCCTCGTCGAGGTTCTTGAGCGCCTCCTCCGAGACGTTCGGGATGTCGCGGGTGATCTCCTCCGGGCCCAGCTTGGTGTCGCGGGCCATCACCTCGAACTCCTCGATGTGGATCGAGGTGAACACGTCATCCTTCACGATCCGCTCGGAGAGCAGGATCGAGTCCTCGAAGTTGTAGCCGTTCCACGGCATGAACGCGACGAGCACGTTCCGGCCGAGCGCCAGCTCGCCGAACTCGGTGGACGGTCCGTCGGCGATGATCTCGCCCTTCTTCACGAACTCGCCGACGCGGACCAACGGCTTCTGCGTGATGCAGGTCGACTGGTTGGAGCGCTGGAACTTCTGCAGGCGGTAGATGTCGACGCCCGGCTTGTTGGCGTCGGCCTCCTCGGTGGCCCGGATGACGATACGGGTGGCGTCCACCTGGTCGATGATGCCGGTGCGGCGCGCCGCGATGGCGGCGCCGGAGTCGCGAGCGACCACGGCCTCCATGCCGGTGCCGACGAAGGGCGCGTCGGCGCGGACCAGCGGCACCGCCTGGCGCTGCATGTTCGAGCCCATCAGCGCCCGGTTGGCGTCGTCGTTCTCGAGGAACGGGATCAGCGCCGCGGCAACCGAGACGAGCTGCTTCGGCGACACGTCCATGAGATCGACGCGCTCGGGGCCGACGACGATGACCTCGCCGGCGCGACGGCAGACCACCAGCTCCTCGGTGAGCTTGAAGTTCTCGTCCATCTGGGCGTTGGCCTGGGCGACGTAGTACTTCGCCTCCTCCATGGCCGACAGATAGGCGACCTCGGTGGTGACCACGCCGTCCTTCACGCGGCGGAACGGGGTCTCGATGAAGCCGTACTTGTTCACGCGGGCGAAGGTCGCCAGCGAGTTGATCAGGCCGATGTTCGGGCCTTCCGGCGTCTCGATCGGGCAGATGCGGCCATAGTGCGTCGGGTGCACGTCGCGCACCTCGAAGCCGGCGCGCTCGCGGGTCAGGCCGCCCGGGCCGAGGGCCGACAGGCGGCGCTTGTGCGTCACCTCGGAGAGCGGGTTGGTCTGGTCCATGAACTGCGAGAGCTGGCTGGAGCCGAAGAACTCGCGCACGGCCGCGGCCGCGGGCTTCGCGTTGATCAGGTCCTGCGGCATCACCGTGTCGATGTCGACCTGGCTCATGCGCTCGCGGATGGCGCGCTCCATGCGGAGCAGGCCCAGACGGTACTGGTTCTCCATCAGCTCGCCGACCGAGCGGACGCGGCGGTTGCCGAGGTGGTCGATGTCGTCGATCTCGCCCTTGCCGTCGCGCAGCTCGACGAGCGCCTTGACGACCGCCAGCATGTCCTCCTTGCGGAGCGTCCGGACGGTGTCGGCGGCGTCGAGGTCGAGGCGCATGTTCATCTTCACGCGGCCGACCGCGGAGAGGTCGTAGCGCTCGGCGTCGAAGAACAGCGAGTGGAACATCGCCTCGGCCGTCTCCAGCGTCGGCGGCTCGCCCGGGCGCATCACGCGGTAGATGTCGAACAGCGCGCCCTCGCGGGCCGAGTTCTTGTCCACGGCGAGCGTGTTGCGGATGTAGGGGCCGACGTTGACGTGGTCGATGTCGAGCACCGGCAGCGCGGTGATGCCGACCTCGTCGAGCGCCTTGAGGAGCTTCTCGGTGATC
Source organism: Methylobacterium sp. CCH5-D2 (assembly GCF_001556475.1). Taxonomy (NCBI): domain Bacteria; kingdom Pseudomonadati; phylum Pseudomonadota; class Alphaproteobacteria; order Hyphomicrobiales; family Methylobacteriaceae; genus Methylobacterium; species Methylobacterium sp. CCH5-D2. The sequence goes on from NZ_LSIX01000319.1 coordinate 18,940, forward strand.
TCCTCGCCGGCCTCGGCCCAGATCTCGCCGGTCTGCATGTTGACGAGATCCTCGGCCACGTACTGGCCGACGAGGTCCTCGTCCGTGGCACGCAGGAACTTCGTGCCCTTCTCGGTGATCTGGCGGGCGTTGCGGGCGTTGAGCTTCTTGCCCGCCTCCAGCACCACCTCGCCCGAATCGGCGTCGATCAGGTCTACGGAGGCCTTGAAGCCCTTCAGGCGCTCGGCGTCGAACGGCACGCGCCAGTCGGCGCCGTCCCGGTCGTAGGTCACGTGGTTGTAGAAGGTCGAGAGGATCTCCTCGCCGTCGAGGCCCAGCGCGAACAGCAGCGAGGTGACCGGAAGCTTGCGCTTCCGGTCGATGCGCACGTGCACGATGTCCTTGGCGTCGAACTCGACGTCGAGCCAGGAGCCGCGATACGGGATGATGCGGGCGGCAAACAGCAGCTTGCCCGACGAGTGCGTCTTGCCCTTGTCGTGGTCGAAGAACACGCCCGGGGACCGGTGCATCTGCGAGACGATGACGCGCTCGGTGCCGTTGACGATGAAGGTGCCGTTCTCCGTCATCAGGGGCATGTCGCCCATGTAGACGTCCTGCTCCTTGATGTCCTTGACCGACTTCGCCTGGGTGTCCGGATCGACGTCGAACACGATCAGGCGCAGCGTCACCTTCAGCGGGGCCGCGAAGGTGATGCCGCGCTGGCGGCACTCGTCGACGTCGTACTTCGGCGGCTCGAAGGTGTAGCGCACGAACTCGAGCAGCGACGTCGAGGCGAAGTCCGAGATCGGGAACACCGACTTGAACACGCTCTGGAGGCCCTCGTCGCCCCGGCCACCCTCGGGCTCGTCCACCATCAGGAACTGGTCGTAGGACGCCTTCTGAACCTCGATGAGGTTCGGCATCTCGGCGACTTCCTTGATCTTGCCGAAGAACTTCCGAATGCGCTTGCGACCGACCAGCGTGTTGGCCATGTGACCTCGCTCCTACCCGCGTCCTGGTGGTCCGGGGAAACCGTCGTTCCCGCGCCGGACCCGTGACGCGCGCCCCGCCGGACCGCGCCACCCGTCTCGAATTCCTGTCCGGACCCGTTCCAGGGCCCGCCGGTCGCGTCCGACGACCCGGGGGTCGTCCGAAGCGACCTTAGCCCGCGGGTGGCGACACCCGCGGGCTCCGGTCACGATCGGCTGTGGACAAGCCGCCGTGGAGGGGTGGGCCGGGTGCGGCCCACCGGGGTCTTACTTGAGCTCGACCTTGGCGCCGGCCTTCTCGAGCTGGGCCTTGAGCTTCTCGGCCTCGTCCTTGGCGACGCCCTCCTTGACGGGCTTCGGCGCGCCCTCGACCAGGTCCTTGGCCTCCTTGAGGCCGAGGCCGGTGATCGCGCGGACCTCCTTGATGACCTCGATCTTCTTGTCGCCGGCGGAGGCGAGCACGACCGTGAACTCGGTCTGCTCCTCGGCGGCGGCAGCGGCGCCACCACCGGCGGCCGGGCCGGCGGCCACGGCGACGGCAGCAGCGGCCGAGACGCCCCACTTCTCCTCGAGCATCTTGGCGAGGTCGGCGGCCTCGAGAACGGTCAGCGACGAGAGGTCGTCGACGAGCTTGGCGAGATCAGCCATGATTCACTATCCTTGATATCGGTTTGAACGGAAGGGTTTTAAAGGGGCGAACGGCCTCAGGCCGCCTCGTCCTTCTTGGCATAGGCCCCGAACACGCGGGCGAGCTTGGCCGCCGGCGCGTTGGTGAGCTGGGCGAGCTTGGTCGCGGGCGCCTGGATGAGGCCCACGAGCTTGCCGCGCAGTTCGTCCAGGGACGGGAGCGAGGCCAGGGCCTTCACGCCGTCCGGGTTCAGGGCAGTCGTTCCCATCGCGCCGCCGAGAATCACGAGCTTGTCGTTCGTCTTGGCGAAGTCCACCGCGACCTTGGCGGCGGCGACCGGGTCGCCCGAATAGGCGAGCAGGGTCGGGCCCTTCAGGAGGGGCTTGATGGAGGCGACGTCAGTGCCATCGAGAGCGAGGCTCGCAAGGGTGTTCTTTGCGACCTTCACGGTGGCGCCGGCCTGCTTCATCTGCGCGCGCAGCTTCTGCATGTCGGCGACCGTGAGGCCCTTGTAGTGGGCCACGACGACGACGGCGTTGTTCGCGAACACGCCGTTGAGCGTCGAGACGAGATCAGCTTTTGCTGTCCGGTCCACTGGGGCTCTCTCCGGTTGGCGGAACCCGGGAGGGGTCCGCCGGTTGCATATGCCGCCGGGAACGGACGCGGTCGGTAGAGACCGGTAACGTCCTCGTGCGACGCTTCGCGGCCCTGTTCCCGGATGCCGCCCGTCTCCGGGCCGCCTCCAGGGCGAGTGGGTTCAAACCGATGCCTCTCCGCGGCAGGGCCACGGCGAGGGTCTTGAATTCGGTCATCCCCGTCTGTGCAGGTCGGGTGGATTAAGCCGGGAGCCGGCACCTGCAGTCTCGGACAGGACATGGCCGGATGAGGCCCCGCGAGACTTCTCAGTCCGCGTCGCCGTCCGGCCATCCCGCTCGGTCGCCCGAGCGGATCTCATGATGGAGCGCAGCCATACGGCTCCGTTCCATGGGATCATGTGATTGCGTGAGCGGGTGTATAGAGGCCTGCAAGCGCCTTGCCAAGAGGCGGAACGCGACTTTTGCGCCGCAGGCAAGGTTGCTGTGCCGGGCGCGGCTCAGGCCGCCTCGCGCTCCGGCACGAAGCGGCGCCGGGCGTTCTCCCACCAGGTCCGCTCGCGCGCCTCCTTCGCCTCCGCGGCCTTGGCTGCGTAGAACGAGGCGTTGTGCTCGCCGCGCAGGGCCTCGCGGGTGAAGCGGATCAGGTGGTGGGCGACGAAGCCCATGTTGAACACCGCCTCGATCTGCCCGCGCCTGAGGGCGTAGCCCGCCGCCTGCCAGAACGGCCGGCGGTAGTCGGAGACGATGCCGACCCGCGTGATGATGTTGAAGCCGAGGATCAGGCCGCGGCGCAGGTTCGTGAAGGTGAGCTTGCCCTTGGTCGGCGTCTTGATCCGGTGCGGGTAGGTGACGGCGCACTGGTGCTTGAAGCGCTCGAAGATCTTGTCCGGCTCGTAGGCGTGCGCGATGGCGCGGCGCCACGAGCTCACCACCGCGTCGTGCGGACGCTTGAACAGCACGTTCGATTCGAGGCTGGCGTCGTGCAGGAGCCGGCCCTCCCGCTCCAGCCTGTCCCAGAGCGGGGTCTTGGGCAGCGCCTGCAGCAGGTTGATCGTCAGGACCGGGATCGCCGAGCGGTCGATGAAGTCGATCAGGTTCTGCTCGGACTTGTCGGTGTCGGTATCGAGGCCGAGGATGATGCCCGAGGTCACCTCGAGCCCGTAGGAGTTCAGGGTCTCGATCGCCTCGTACATCGGCACGGCGGCGTTGTGGGTCTTGTCGATCCCCTTGAGGGCGTCCGCCTCCGGCGTCTCGATGCCGACGAACACCGTCATGAAGTTCGCCTGCCGCATCAGCTCGAGGATCTCGGGCTGCTTGGCCATGTTCAGCGTCGCCTCGCAGGCGAACTGGAGCGGGTAGTCGTTCTTCTTCTGCCACGCCACGAGGTGGGGCAGCATGTCCCGCGTCGCCTTGCGGTTGCCGATGAAGTTGTCGTCCACGAAGTAGACCACCGCCGGGTGGCCGGGCTGGCTGATGATGGCGTCGAGCTCGGCGCACATCTGCTCGGGGCTCTTCAGCCTGGGCTGGCGCCCGTAGAGCTGCGGGATGTCGCAGAACTCGCAGCGATAGGGGCAGCCCGAGGAGAATTGCAGCGAGCCGATCAGGTAGCGCTTGAGCGGCGCGTGCTCGTAGGCGGGTGCCGGGAAGTCGGCGAGCGCGAGCCGG
>NZ_LSIX01000320.1:0-9339 GCF_001556475.1 Methylobacterium sp. CCH5-D2
GCCAGGGCCGCCGCGTCCACCGCGCCCGCCCCGGCGATCCGGCGCGCGACCCGCAGGGCGAGGAGCGGCCCCCGCGGCGAGGCGATGCCGAGCGCGGCGGCGGTGGTGCAGAGCGTGGCGACGGGGTCGCGGACGGGGGTGCCTTCGTGGTCGTATGGCGGCACGTCATGGCCCGCACCGGCCGCCGCGCTCCCTCCCCTCTCTGCGGTGGGCGGGAAGGCGCTGGAGCCGTCCGCCCGAGATGAAGAGGCGCGCGCGCCCGGCGCTCGCGTCTCCCCCAGCCCGATCCCGCCGAGGTCGATCCGGAAGGCGAGGCGGTCGGCGAGCGCCTCCGGCACGGTCTCGTCCCCCTCCCCCTCGTCGAGCAGCACCAGCCCGATCCGGGCGGGATGGCGCGCGCCGATCCCGTCGCGCTCGACCGCGACCGTGCCGGCATCGAGCGCGGCGGCGAGCCGGGCGGAAGTGGCGGGGCTCGTCCGCTCGGCCATCGGCACCACCAGCACGCCGCCGTCGGCCTCCGCCAGCAGGCCGCGCCCGAGCACGGGCCGCCCGAGCGCCAGGGTCGCGGGCAGGTCGAGCCCGCCGATCAGCCGGTCGTCGCCGGTCCCCGGCGGCAGGCGGCGCAGGGGACGCGCGTCGAGCAGGGTCCGCAGGGTGTCGAGCCAGCGATCCCGCACCGGCCCGGCACCCGCCCGCACCACGACCCCGCCGAACCCGTGCGGGTCGGCGGCCAGGAGCGCGGCGACCCGCAGGGCGGTGGTCCAGGGCGTCTCCACCGCATCATCGCTCCGGGCAGGGCTCGCCGGTGCCGCGGAAAGCGCGGGTCCCCTCTCCCGTGCGGGAAAGGCGGCGCGGCGCGGCTTTGGCGCATGCCCGGACGTCTCCGCTGCGCGCTGCTGCGCGGCGCCCGCGTCGGACGGTGACGTCTGCCCGCTCACGCGGCGAACACCTCGGCCACCGCCCGCGCGACCCGGGCGGTCGAGCCGGCCTCGTCCAGCGGGTTGCGGCGCAGGCGATGGCGGAGCGCCGCGGGGGCGACGCGGGCGAGGTGGGCGTCGCCGACCGTCGCCGCGCCGTCGAGGGCGGCGAGCGCGCGGGCGGCGCGCATCAGGGTCAGCTCGCCGCGCAACCCGTCCGTGCCGAGGGCGAGGCAGAGCCGGGCGGCCTGTTCCAAGGCGGCGTCCGGCACCGCGACCGCGCCGAGCCGGGCGCGCGCCGCCAGGATCGTCTCACGGGTCGCCCGCTCGGCGGCGGCGTGCGCGGCGTGGAAGCCCGCCGGATCCCGCTCGAAGGCGTCGCGGGCGCGCACCACCGCGACCCGGGTCGGGATGTCGGCCGGCGTCGCCACCTCGCAGGCCAGCCCGAACCGGTCGAGGAGCTGCGGGCGCAGCTCCCCCTCCTCCGGGTTGCCGGAGCCGACGAGCACGAAGCGGGCCGGGTGGCGCAGCGACAGCCCCTCGCGCTCCACCGTGTTGATCCCTGAGGCCGCCACGTCGAGCAGGAGGTCCACGATGTGGTCCTCCAAGAGGTTCACCTCGTCGATGTAGAGGAAGCCGCGGTTGGCCCGGGCGAGCAGCCCCGGCTCGAAGGCCCGCTCGCCGCGGGTGAGCGCCCGCTCCAGGTCGAGCGCGCCGACGACCCGGTCCTCGGTGGCGCCGAGCGGCAGGTCCACGACCGGCACGGCCCGCGTCTCCGCCCGGCGCGGGGCCCCGCCTGCGCAGTGCGGGCAGGCGGCGGCGGGCGCCTCCGGGTCGCAGGCGTAGGGGCAGCCGGCCACCGCCCGCATCGGCGGCAGCAGGGCGGCGAGCGCCCGGATCGCCGTGGACTTGCCGGTGCCGCGGTCGCCCAGCACCAGCACGCCGCCGATCAGCGGATCGACCGCCGCGATCAGCAGCGCCTCGCGCATCGCGTCCTGGCCGACGATGGCCGAGAAGGGGAAGACGGGTGCCGGCGGCGGGGCGGACGCGACGGGTGTGGGCTCGAAGACGGTATCCGGCTCGCCGTCCCGGTGCCGTGCGGTCACGCTGTCCATGGGCGTCGCTCCTGGTTCACCGACGCAACTCTCCCTCCCCCCTCTGCGGGGGAGGGTGGGCCGGCCGTAAGGCCGGGTCGATCGGGACGAAGTCCCGCAGAGAGGGGAGCAACGGTTCAGGCACGAGCGCGGCATCGATGCCGAGCACCTTCCTGAGGCGGCGTCTCCTCTCCCGCCTCGCATCCGCGAGGCACCCTCCCCCGCAGAGGGGGGAGGGTTTCACGCCCTCACTCCGCCGCGCGCCGCTCCACGCCCATCCGCGCCCAGACGATCGACAAAGCCGCCACGAGGTGCGCGATGTCGGCATCCGTGTGCAGCGGCGAGGGCGTGATGCGCAGGCGCTCGGTGCCGCGCGCCACCGTCGGGTAGTTGATCGGCTGCACGTAGATCCGGAACTCGTCCAGCAGCGTGTCGGAGATCGCCTTGCAGAGCACGGGGTCGCCGACCATCACCGGCACGATGTGGCTGTCGTTGGGCAGGACCGGGATCCCGGCGCGGCTGAGCGCGGCCCGGGTGCGGGCGACCCGGTCCTGGTGGCGCGCCCGCTCGGCCCCGCTCGCCTTGAGGTGGCGGATGCTCGCCGCCGCCCCCGCCGCGACCGCCGGGGGCAGCGAGGTGGTGAAGATGAAGCCCGAGGCGAAGCTGCGCACGAAGTCGCAGAGCCGGGCCGAGCCCGTGATGTAGCCGCCGTGCACGCCGAAGGCCTTGCCGAGCGTCCCCTCGATCACGTCGAGGCGGTCGGCGAGGCCGTCGCGCTCCGAGATGCCGCCGCCCCGCGCTCCGTAGAGGCCGACCGCGTGCACCTCGTCGAGGTAGGTGAGCGCCCCGTGGGCTTGGGCCACGTCGCAGATCTCCGCGATCGGCGCGATGTCGCCGTCCATCGAGTAGACCGACTCGAAGGCCACGATCTTCGGCCGGGCCGGATCGACGAGGCGGAGCTTGGCGTCGAGGTCGGCCGGGTCGTTGTGGCGGAAGATGTGGCGCTCCGCGCGGCTCGCCCGGATGCCCTCGATCATCGAGGCGTGGTTCTCCGAATCCGAGAACACCGCGCAGTGCGGCAGACGCGCCGCCAGCGTGCCGAGCGCCGCCCAGTTCGAGACGTAGCCCGAGGTGAAGAGGAGCGCCGCCTCCTTGCCGTGGAGATCCGCGAGTTCGGCCTCCAGGAGCACGTGCTCGTGGTTGGTGCCCGAGATGTTGCGGGTGCCCCCGGCGCCGGCCCCGCAGCGGTCGATCGCCGCGTGCATCGCGGCGAGCACGCCCGCGTGCTGGCCCATGCCGAGATAGTCGTTCGAGCACCAGACCGTGACGGGCCGCGTGCCCCCCTCGTGATGGTGGGTCGCCCGCGGGAAGGCGCCGGCCCGGCGCTCCAGTTCGGTGAAGACCCGGTAGCGGCCCTCGCCGCGCAGGCCCGCGATCTCGGCGCCGAAGAAGGCTTCGTAGTCCATCGGCCGGCTCTCCCCTGTGGGTCGTTTCGTTGGCTGTCTCGTCGGTGCCCGCATCGCGCTCACGCCCCCTCCCCGGCCGGTCCGGCCTCGGTGGGCTTGTCCGCCTCCGGCAGGCTCCAGCGCCAGAGCGCGGCGGCCGGGAGCGGCAGCATCAGGAACCAGTGCTCCAGCACCGCGAGCGCGGTCAGCGTGGCCACCAGCGCCAGCCCCGTGCGCTCCGGCGCGGTCCCGGCCCCGAGCGCGGCCGCCCCGAGGAGCACGGCGGCCGCGGTGCCGAGGCTGACCGAGAGCGGGAACAGCCCGTTCATCGCGCGCTGGCGCAGGTAGCCCGCGAGGTAGCCGAGATGGGCGGGCAGGAACTCGAGCTGGAGGTTGCGCACCCCCAGGAACAGGTTGAGCCGGGCCGAGGCGTTCATCAGCACCAGCACGGCGTAGGTCCAGAGGCCCACCCGGTTCGGCGCGCCCCAGACCAGGCAGAGGATGGCCAAGCCACCGGCCAGGATCGCGAATTCGTGCCAGAGGCTGGTGGCGAGCGCGGAGAGGAACCGGTCGAGCCCCCGGGCGGACGGCGCGCAGGCCACGGGCCGCGGGCCGGAGACGAAGCCCATGTAGTAGGCCATCTCCTGCCAGCCCCAGACCGCGAGCGCGCCCAGGAACCCCGCATAGGCCCCCGCCTCCCCGGTGTCGTCCGCGCTCCGTCCGATCGTCCAGAGGGCGCCCGCCAGCACCAGCGAGGCGCCCCCGAGGCTCCAGGCGTGGGTGCGCCGGGGCAGGTGCTGCAGCGCCAGGATCAGCCCGGTGGAGAACCACCAGGCGACCAGCGCGAGGACGACCGGGAGGGCGAGCGCCGGCATGCGGACGACGCCCCCTACCAGACCGGCTCGAGGCGGATGTCGGCGGGCATCGCGTTCTCGCGCACCGGCAGCGCGTAGAGCCGCCCGAAGGTGAGCGCCGCGCGCGCCGCGTGCCAGCCCTGGGCGAGCCGGCCCGTCAGGCCGCCGCGGGCGCGGGCCGCGTCGATGCCGCGCGCGCAGGCGAGCAGCCGGTCGAGCCCCGCCCGGAAGCGCGGGTCGTCGAGGTCGAGGAGCACCGGGAAGGTCTGGCGCGCGATCTCCTGGGTGATGCGGAAGACCCGGAAATCGTAGTCGGTCGGGTCGATGCCGAGTGCGGCGTGGAAGGCCGGGCGGTGGTGGTCGCGCACGTACATCGTCGCGAACACCGCCAGCAGGAAGAAGCGGATCCAGTAGCGGTTGCGCCCGCTCGTCAGTTTCGGGTTGGCCCGCATCAGGAGCGCGAAGGCCTCGCCGTGGCGGAACTCGTCGTTGCACCAGAGTTCGAACCACTTGAAGATCGGGTGGATGCGCCGGTCCGGGTGCCGCTCGAGGTGGCGGAAGATGGTGATGTAGCGCGCGTAGCCGATCTTCTCGGACAGGTACGTCGCGTAGAAGATGAACTTCGGCCGGAAGAAGGTGTACTTCTTCGTCTTCGTGAGGAAGCCGAGGTCCACGCCGATGCCGAAATCCTTCAGCGTGTCGTTGATGAAGCCGGCATGCCTGGCCTCGTCCCGGCTCATGAAGCCGAACAGCTCGCGGATGTCCTTGTTCTTGGCCCGCTTCCTCATCTCCGCATAGAGCACGCAGCCCGAGAACTCGGCGGTGATCGAGGAGACCAGGAAGTCCAGGAACTCCTTCCGGAGTTCCGGATCCATCTGCGAGAGGTCGCAGTCGAATTCTTCGTTCCGGATGAAGTGGCGCTTGTTCGGGTCGGAGCGGAGTTCGGCGATCAGCACGTCCCACTGGGCGCGCACCGGCTCGACGTCGGTGCGGTCGAGTTCCTCGAAATCGGTGGTGTAGAAGCGCGGGGACAGGAACGTCGTCTCCTGCGCGGCGCGGGTGGACTCGTTCATCGGCAGCTTCGGCGCGATCTGGCCTTGGGCGGGGTGGACGTGCGCGTTCACAGGCTCCTCCTCTCGGAAAAGCTCACCTCGTAGAGCTCGGTCAGCTCGAGATGGGCGATCAGCTTGGTCCAGGCGCGCTCGAGCTTCGAGGCGCGGGTGACGGTGGCGTGGCGGCGCACGACCAGGCGCTCGCCGTACGGCACCGAGACGGGGGAATCGTGCACGATCACCGCGTCGCCGGGCTCGATCTCGAAGCCGGCCTCCAGGGTGACGTGGGCGTGCAGGCTCTCGGGGGTCTGCTCGATCTCGACGGTGCAGGGCACCTCGACCGCGGTTCGGGTGAGCCAGCTCATGGGTGCGCCTCCCGGTGGGCATCTCGCCGTTGGGCATCTTGCCGTTGGGCATCTTGCCGTTGGGCATCTTGCCGTTGGGCATCTTGGAGGATCCGCCCGAAGGCGGCGGCGTTGGTCGGCCCGAAGGCCTGCAGCGCCACGTGCCGGCCGGTGGCGGCGTCATCGAGCGCGAGCCGCCCGTCGGCGTGTCGCACGAGGCGGAAGGGCTCGTCCGGCCCCAGCCCCTCGCGCTGGCGGGCCTGGGCGAGGCCGCGCAGGGTGCCGCGGACGAAGCCGTCCTCGCCGGGGCGGATGGTCGCCACGACGCGCAGGCTCTCGGCCTCGCGCAGCGCGATCGAGCCGTCGTCCCGGTCCTCGGCCCGGAAGGCGAGCGCGGCGGCGGGCGGGGCCCCGATCCCGGGCGGGGCCTCGACCTCCGGCAGGGCCGCCACGGACGGTCCCCGGCCGGCGAGCACGGCGAGCAGCGTGAAGGCCAGGAGGCCACCGGCCCCGAGGAGCACGGGGCCGGGGCCGGAGCCGAGGATCTCGGAATGCACGGGCGCGCGCATCGGCCTACTCCGCGGCGACGAGGCGGCCGGGCGCGGCCCGGCCGGGCCGGGCCACGATCACCGGCAGGTCGGCCACGATGCCGGGCGCCGCCGCGCGGACCTCGGCGTCCCGCGCTTCCGCCAGCGCGCGTCCCAGGATCGCGGCGGCCTCGGTCGCGCCCGGCACGCTGCGCAGCATCGGCTCGGGCCGGGTGATCCGCCAGGGCCGGGCGTGCGGCCAGAGCTGCAGGTAGGCGATGCGGGCGGCGGGCTTCAGCCGCAGGGGCACGTCCCCGCTGCCGTCCCCGAACAGGCGCAGCTCCGCGCTCTCCACCTGCCCGAACGGAAGATTGTAGGTGACGGGCAGCGCGATGCCGATCTGGAGCACGAGGCGCCGGTTCGTCACCGTGTAGAGCGTGGTGCGGTGGGCAGCAAAGGCGAGGACGCCGAGAAGCGCCAGCGCCAGCCCCAGCACCCCGGCGAGCGCGGCGGCCGTGCCCGCCGGGTTCTGGGCCACCGCGACGACGCCGATCCCGCAGACCGCGAACCAGAGCCCGGCGAGGGGCGCGTGGAAGACGCGCAGCCAGAGGCCGCGGGTGGAGGGCGCGCCCTGCCAGAGGATGCGCTCCCCCGTGGGCAGCGGCCCCGGCAGGCCCCGTTGCGTGCCCTCGGGCAGGAAGTCGCAATGCGCGCTCACAGCAGCGGCTCCGCGCGGGCGGGGGTGGCGTAGAGGGTGCCGGCCCCGAAATAGGCCATGATCCGCTCCTCCTCCCGGAGCGTCACCGAATCCGGGTCCTTCGTCGTCGGGATGTCGGCGAACTGCTCCCCCAGCAGCGCCTCGGTGGTGACGTTGCGGCCGAAGAGCGGGCCGCGGCAGAAGGTGACCGGCATCAGCCGCCGGCCGCCGCCGGGCAGCTCCACCTCGTAGTAGCGCACGAAGGACTCGCCCCGATCGACCCAGAGATCGACCACGACGCCCGCGAGCTTACGGTCGGCACCCACCACCGTGAGGCCGATCGGGTTCGGGCCGTCCTCGTGCACCACGAAGTGGTCGGCGACCCGCAGCGGTACGATGCGGTATTCCCCGTCCCAGGTGCGGTCGTGCTCGTCGTTGCGGGGCGCGTAGGAGCCGGGTCCGACGCCGGCCCGGAGCGAGGCGTCGGTGCGCTCGTAGGGCGCGCCCGGCCAGGGCTCGACCTTGCGGCTCGGCACCTCTGTCTCGATCGCGACGCCGGTCTGCGGCGCCCACATCGTGTGGCCGCTCGTGAGCCGGAACGCCTTCGGGGTCGGGATCAGGATCGGGTCCGGCCTCTTCAGGCGCCCGACCGCCTCGTTCTCGAGGGGATAGCCCTCGCGCCGGTCCTCGCGGCGCAGGTAGAACACCAGCCCCGCGAAGAAGAGCCAGAAGGCGTAGAGCACCACCTGGGCGACGTCGAGATAGCTGGTCAGTCCCCCGATCGGGACGGCGTTCGGCAGAGCGGTCGGCATGGTGGCGTCCTCCCCTCTTCAGGCGGGTCTCTCGGTGAGGCGGGTGCGGTCGCGGCCCGTGACCGGGCCGGGAACGGGGCGTGCGGCCTGGCTGCGGACCAGGGGGCCGAGGGCGACGAGGGCGCCGAAGAGCAGCGCGATCTCGATGTGGTAGACGATGAGGTAGCCGCTCGCGGGCCCCTCCAGCCCCGCGCCGAGCGCACCCGAACGGGCGAGCGCCCCGCCGGCGTCGCGCAGGAGGCCGCCGGCCGCGATGGCGATGCCGGCCGCGCTCGCCTGGGCGGCGCCCCAGGCGCCGAGCGCGAGGCCGGTCTCCTCGGGGCCGGCGGCGTTCATCGCGGCGGTCAGCGTGCCGTGGGCGAACAGCCCGCCGCCGAGCCCGATCAGCGCCACGCCGGTGCCGAAGAGCCGGGCGGATTCGAGCGGGCTCGCGAAGGTGACGGCCGAGAAGGCCAGGATGCCGACCCCGCAGCCGGCCGCCGCCACGCGGAACGGGTCGCCCCCGCGGGCGAGCCAGCGCGCGGCGAGCCAGAGCCCGAGGCCGCCGCCCGCCGCCAGGATCGCGGTGAGCGCCGTGGTGGCGGCGACGGAGAGGCGCAGGATCTCCCCGCCATAGGGTTCGAGCAGCACGTCCTGCATCGAGAACCCGGCCGTGCCGAGCCCGATCGCCACGAGCCGCCGCCGCGCCCGGCCGGTCCCTGCGTAGCCGCGCCAGGAGTCGGAGAAGGCCGGGCGAGCGGTTGCGCGGGTGCGGGCGGGGGCGCGCGGCTCCTGCTTCCAGAGGGCGATGCCGTTGAGCAGCATCGTGAGCAGCGCCGCGCCCTGGATCACCTGGATCAGCCGCACGGGGGAGAAGTTCGCGAGCACGAGCCCGAACAGCACGGCGCTCGCCATCATGCCGGCGACGAGCGCGGCGCAGAGCAGCGCCACCACCCGCGGGCGGGCCTGGGCCGGGGCGAGATCGGTGGCGAGCGCGAGGCCCGCGGTCTGGACGGTGTGAAGGCCTGCGCCGACGAACAGGAAGGCGAGCGCTGCCGCCGCGTCCCCGACCCAGAGCGGGCCGGTGGTGTCGCCCGACAGGATCAGCAGGGCGAAGGGCATGATGGCGAGGCCGCCGAACTGCAGCAGCGTGCCGAACCAGATGTAGGGCACCCGCCGCCAGCCCAGCACCGAGCGGTGCGTGTCCGAGCGGAAGCCGACGAGCGCCCGCAAGGGCGCGAAGACGAGGGGCAGCGCCAGCATCACGGCCACGACCGAGGCCTGGACCCGCAGCTCGACGATCATCACCCGGTTGAGCGTGCCGATGAGGAGCACCGCCGCCATGCCGACCGTGACCTGGAACAGCGCGAGCCGCAGGAGGCGGCCGAGCGGCAGCTCGGGCGTCGCCGCGTCCGCGAAGGGCAGGATCGCGGGGGTGAGGCGCATCAGGGCGCGGGTGAGGGTTTGGGTTGGGGCGGTCATCGCCCTTCCCCTTCCGTGAGGGGCCGGGACGACAATTCATTGGACGACAAACCGGCGTCCGGTGTGGGGCGTGAACCGGAACGCGCCCCCTCTCCCGTGCGGGAGAGGGTTGGGGTGAGGGACGAGAACTCTACGG
>NZ_LSIX01000321.1:0-8549 GCF_001556475.1 Methylobacterium sp. CCH5-D2
ATGCAGGGCTCTGCCCTGCACCCGCCAAAGGTCTCGACCTTTGGAATCCGGGACTTGGCGCTGGAGCATGATGCGGGAAAGTGGAAGCCGGTTCGGCGCGAGAGAGCGCGTCAAGACAGAAAGTTCGAGCCCTTCCCGATCGCAGCGCGATCGGGAACGGCTCTAGCCCGCCCGGCCGCGGCGCCACGCGTCGCGGTCGAGGTAGAGCGCGCCGCCCGCGACCATCAGGGCGAGGGTGAACCACGTGATCGCGTAGATCAGGTGGTTGTTGTGGAAGCGGATCACCGTGAGGCCCGCGACCGGCAGGTCCCCGTCCGGATCGCGGCCCGGCGGCCGCTCCGCATCGACGAAATAGGGGGCGACGGCTCCGGTCAGGCCGCGCGCCCGCGCGATCGCCGCGACGTCGCGGGAGTACCACGTGTCCGCCCCCGGATCGTTCGTGCGCAGGAACGCGCCGCCCGGCTCGTCGAGGCGCAGCAGGCCTGTCAGCGCCGCGCGCGTGCCGGCGACGCCCGCGCGCGCCGTGGCCGCGCGCCGGTCGCCCGGCACGAAGCCACGGTTCACCAGAACCACGAAGCCCGCATCGGTCCGCAGCGGCGTGAGCACCCAGAAGCCGCCGCCGAGGTCGGTGACCGCCTGGACCAGGGTGTCGGGCGCGTCGAGCCAGGTGCCGGCGAGCCGCACGCGCCGGTAGGCGTCGCGCTCCGACAGGGCCGCCCATGCGCCGGGCCCGGGGGCCGGGACGGGATCGCCGTGGGCGTTGGCCTCGACCCGCGCGATCAGGTCGAGCTTCCAGGCGCGGCGGTGGACCTGCCAGGTGCCGAGCGCCAGGAGCCCCCCGCAGAGCAGGATCGCCAGGATGTTGATGACGATCAGCCCGGCGAGCCGGGGGCGCGCGCGGACCGCCGGGCCGGCGGCCCGCGCGCCGGTCGAGATCACGGCCGCCCGCTCAGGGCTGGTGGCGCAGCTGTTCGACGGACATCGGCATCATGTTGGCGTTCATGTGGTGCATCACCCAGAGCGAGCCGGTGAGGGTGATCACGACGAGCGTCACGGTGAAGATCAGCGCGAGCACCGTCCAGCCGCCCTCCGACTTCGTGTTCATGTGCAGGAAGTAGACCATGTGGACCACGATCTGCACCGCCGCGAAGGCCATGATGATGATGCCGGTCCAGAGCCCGCTCTCCAGCGGGCGCGCCATGACCAGCCAGAACGGGATCGCGGTGAGGATCACCGAGAGCACGAAGCCGGTGACGTAGCCGCCGAACGAGCCGTGGCTCGCGCCGCCGCCCTCGTGACCGTGCCCGTGATCGTGGTGGGCCGCCTCGGCGCTCATTGCAGGACTCCCATCAGGTACACGAAGGTGAAGACGCCGATCCAGATCACGTCGAGGAAGTGCCAGAACATCGACAGGCACATCAGCCGGCGGGTGTTCTCCGGGATCAGGCCGCGCTGGGCGACCTGGACCATGAGCACGACCAGCCAGATCAACCCGAAGGTGACGTGCAGGCCGTGGGTGCCGACCAGCGTGAAGAAGGACGACAGGAAGGCCGAGCGGCCGGGCCCCGCGCCCTCGTGGATCAGGTGCGCGAACTCGTAGAGCTCGATGGCGAGGAAGGCCGCGCCGAACAGGCCCGTGACCGCGAGCCAAGCTTGCGTCGCCGCCGTGCGGCCCTTGTCCATCGCCAGCATGGCGAAGCCGTAGGTGATGGACGAGAACAGCAGCATCGAGGTGTTCAACGCCACCAGCGGCAGGTCGAACAGATCCTTCGGCGAGGGCCCGGCCGCGTAGTTGCGGCCGAGGACGCCGTAGGTGGCGAACAGCACCGCGAAGATGAGGCAGTCGCTCATCAGGTAGATCCAGAACCCCAGGAGGGTGCTGGTCTCGGGGTGGTGCTCCTCCTCGTGGTGGAAGACCGGCGCGGTGCCGGGGGGGGCGGTGTCCGTGTGCATCATGGGCTCAGGCCTGCCCCGCCAGCGCGGCGGTCCGCTGCGACTCGGTCCGGGCGACCGTGTCGGCCGGGATGTAGAAGTCGCGGTTGTAGTTGAAGGTGTGGGCGACCGAGACGACGAAGATCGCCAGCGCCGACAGTGCCGCCAGCCACCAGATGTACCAGATCATGGCGAAGCCGAAGACGACGCTGAGACCGCCGATGATCGCGCCCGTGCCGGTGTTCTTCGGCATGTGGATCGGCTTGAAGCCGTGGAGCGGGCGCGCGTAGCCGCGGTTCTTCATGTCGTACCAGGCGTCGAGGTCGTGCACGACCGGCGTGAAGGCGAAGTTGTAGTCCGGCGGCGGCGAGGAGGTCGCCCACTCGAGCGTGCGGCCGCCCCACGGGTCGCCGGTCGTGTCGCGCAGGGCCTCGCGGTTGCGGATCGAGACGACGAACTGGATGATCGTCGAGAGGATACCGCAGCCGATCAGTGCCGCGCCGCCCGCCGCCACGACGAACCAGATCTGCAGCGACGGGTCGTCGAAGTGCTGCATCCGGCGCGTCACGCCCATGAGCCCCAGCACGTAGAGCGGCATGAAGGCGACGTAGAAGCCGACCAGCCAGAACCAGAAGCTCATCTTGCCCCAGAACGGGTCGAGCTTGAAGCCGAAGGCCTTCGGGAACCAGTAGGTCACGCCGGCCATCATGCCGAACAGCACGCCGCCGATGATCACGTTGTGGAAGTGCGCGATCAGGAACAGCGAGTTGTGCAGCACGAAGTCGGCCGGCGGCACGGCGAGCAGCACGCCGGTCATGCCGCCGATGACGAAGGTCACCATGAAGCCGACCGTCCAGAGCATCGGCACCTCGAAGCGGATGCGCCCGCGGTACATGGTGAACAGCCAGTTGAAGATCTTCGCACCCGTCGGGATCGAGATGATCATCGTCGTGATGCCGAAGAACGAGTTCACGTTGGCGCCCGACCCCATGGTGAAGAAGTGGTGCAGCCAGACGAGGTAGGAGAGGATCGTGATCACGACCGTGGCGTAGACCATCGAGGCGTAGCCGAAGAGGCGCTTGCCGCAGAAGGTCGAGGTCACCTCCGAGAAGATGCCGAAGGCCGGCAGGATCAGGATGTAGACCTCCGGGTGGCCCCAGATCCAGATCAGGTTGAAGTACATCATCGGGCTGCCGCCCAGGTCGTTCGTGAAGAAGTGCGTGCCGACGTAGCGGTCGAGCGACAGCAGCGCGAGAACGGCCGTGAGGATCGGGAAGGCGGCCACGATCAGCACGTTGGTGCAGAGCGAGGTCCAGACGAAGACCGGCAGCTTCATCATGGTCATGCCGGGCGCGCGCATCTTCACGATGGTCGCGACGAGGTTGATGCCTGAGAGCAGCGTGCCGATGCCCGCGATCTGCAGGCCCCAGATCCAGTAATCGACCCCGACGCCGGGGCTCATGTCGGCGCCCGACAGTGGCGGGTAGCCGAGCCAGGTGGCGCGCGAGAACTCGCCGATGAAGAGCGAGAGCATGATGATGATCGCGCCGGCCGTCGTCATCCAGAACGAGAAGTTGTTCAGGAAGGGGAACGACACGTCGCGGGCGCCGATCTGCAAGGGCACGACGTAGTTCATCAGGCCCGTGACGAAGGGCATCGCCACGAAGAAGATCATGATCACGCCGTGCGCCGTGAAGATCTGGTCGTAGTGGTGGGGCGGCAGGAAGCCTTCCTGCGAGCCGAAGGCGATCGATTGCTGGGCGCGCATCAGCAGCGCGTCGGCGAAGCCCCGCAGCAGCATCACGAAGGCCAGGATGACGTACATGATGCCGATCTTCTTGTGATCGACGCTCGTCACCCAGTCGCGCCAGAGGGCGCCCCAGAAGCGGTAGTAGGTGATGGTTCCGAGCACGGCGAGGCCGCCGAGCGCGACGCCCGCGAAGGTCACGATGAGGATCGGCTCGTGGTACGGGATGTCCGCGAGGGTGAAGCGTCCGAAGACGAGCTTCTGGAGATCGACGTTGGAGAACATGTGATCGGCTCTCTGGCGATGCGTCGGCTGACCGCCGGCCTTAACGGTTGTTGAGCTGTGCGGGGGCCGGGGTCCCCTGGTCGTCGTGGCCCGAGGAGGGCTTGGTGCCGGGCTCCGGCTCGGAGCGCGGCGGGCGGCCCGAGGCCGGCCCGGTGGCGCCCGGCGCCTCGTCGCCCTGCTCGACGTGGCGGTTGTCGTAGCGCAGCTTCTCGCGGTTCTCGCGGCTGTGCACGCCCGCGCCGCCGCGGGCGTCGATCTTCATCATCTCGCTCATGCACATCTTGCCGGGCAGGGCGCACATGTTGAGGATCTGGCTGTAGAGGTTGTCGGAAACCGAGGCGAAGTACTGGATCGGCTCGCGCTCGCTCGGCTTCTCCAGCTGGAGGTAGGCGTCGCGGCTGAGGTCCTTGCCCTCGGCCTTCGCCTTGGCGACCCAGGCCTCGAACGCCTTCGGCTCCTGGCCGAGGAAGTTGAAGGTCATGCGCGAGAAGCCGCTGCCGCTGTAGTGGGCCGACTGGCCGTGATAGGTGCCCGGCTTGTTGATCACCGCGTGCAGCTTCATCTCCATCCCGGGCATCGCGTAGACCATGCCGGCCAGCGCGGGGACGTAGAAGGTGTTCATCACCGAGGCCGCGGTGAGCCGGAAGTTGATCGGCCGGTCGACGGGCGCGGCCAGCTCGTTCACCGTGGCGATCCCGTATTCGGGGTAGAAGAACAGCCACTTCCAGTCGAGCGCCACCACCTGGACCTCGAGCGGCTTCGTCTCGGCCGCGACCGGGCGGCCGGGCTCGATGCGCGAGAGCGGGCGGTAGGGATCGAGCGTGTGGGTGCTGATCCAGGTGAGCGCGCCGAGCGCGATGATGATCACCAGGGGCGCGGCCCAGATCACCACCTCGAGCTGTGTCGAGTGGTGCCAGTCGGGGTCGTAGGTGGCGGACGTGTTGCTGGCCCGGTAGCGCCAGGCGAAGAGCAGCGTCAGCAGGATCACCGGCACGATGATCAGCAGCATCAGGCCCGTGGAGGCCAGGACGAGGTTGCGCTGCTGCATCGCCACGTCGCCGGAGGGATGCATCACCACCATGTTGCAACCGGCGGTCGCCGCCAGCAGCGGCAGCAGGGCAGCGGCGCGCGCGAGGCGCTTGAGGCGCCCGGTTCCGGCGCGCGTGGAGAGGGCGGATTTGGCCGCGGCGATCAACATCGTGTCCCCTTGCCGCTGGGCGGCGAGATGGCCCCGGGAGGCGTCAGGCGCGGCGCGCGACGCGCCGCTCGATTGTCTGGGCGGCGCGGAGAGCGCCGCATGTCGGTGTCGGCGGCGCGCTCCGCGCCGCCCCGTGGCGGTCGGGCCCGTCGGCCCGGCTACATCTGCCGGATCTCGGAGCGGTTGATG
The DNA here is from genome assembly GCF_001556475.1 of Methylobacterium sp. CCH5-D2. Classification (NCBI taxonomy): domain Bacteria; kingdom Pseudomonadati; phylum Pseudomonadota; class Alphaproteobacteria; order Hyphomicrobiales; family Methylobacteriaceae; genus Methylobacterium; species Methylobacterium sp. CCH5-D2. The sequence goes on from NZ_LSIX01000321.1 coordinate 5,352, forward strand.
CTGAGCGCGACGAGCGTCGCGACGGCGCCCGAGAGCAGGTAGAGGCCGACGCAGGCGAGCCCGAACTTGGCCGAGAGGCCGAGCGCCACGAGGGGCGCGAACCCGGCTCCGAGCAGCCAGCCGAGATCGGCCATCAGCGCGGCGCCGGTGTAGCGGTAGCGGGCGCCGAGCCGGGAGCTGACCGCGCCGGTCGCCTGCCCGTAGGCGAGGCCGAGCAGCGAGAACCCCGCCAGCACGTAGACGGTCTGGCCGACGACGTTCTCCTCGATCACCAGCGGCGCGACGGTGCTGGCGACCGCGAAGGCGGCGATCAGCCCGGCCGAGACGATGAGGTGCATGCGCCGGCCGATCTGGTCGGCCATCAGCCCCGAGAACACGATCGCGCCCGCGAACAGGATCGCGCCGCCGAACTGCACGAGCAGGAACTCGCCCGCCGAGCGCTGGGTGAACAGGGTGATCCACGAGATCGGGAAGATGGTGACGAGGTGGAAGAGCGCGAAGCTCGCCAGCGGCACCAGGGCGCCGATCAGCACGTCGTCGCCGTGGGCCTTGAGCAGGGGGAAGAAGCGGGTGGGTTCGAGCCGGCCCCGCTCGATCAGGCTGGTGAACTCGGCGGTGGCCACGAGCCGCAGCCGGGCGAACAGCGCCACCACGTTGATGGTGAAGGCGCAGAAGAACGGGTAGCGCCAGCCCCAGTCGATGAAGTCCGCCTCGCTGAGGTTCATCGTGAAGAAGGCGAAGAGCAGGCTCGCCAGCATGAAGCCGATCGGTGCGCCGAGCTGGGGCATCATCGCGTACCAGCCGCGCCGCTCCACGGGCGCGTTGAGGGCGAGCAGCGAGGCCAGCCCGTCCCAGGCGCCGCCGAGCGCCAGCCCCTGGCCGATGCGGAGCGCCGCGAGCAGCCAGATCGCCGAGGCGCCGATGTGGTCGTAGCCCGGCAGGAAGCTGATCAGCATGGTCGAGCCGCCGAGCAGGAACAGCGCGATGGTCAGCTTGACCCCGCGGCCGTGGCGCCGGTCGATCGCCATGAAGATCACCGAGCCGAGCGGCCGGGCGATGAAGGCGAGGGCGAAGACGACGAAGCTGTACAGCGTGCCCTGGAGCGGCGACGCGAAGGGGAAGAACACCTTCGGGAAGACCAGCACCGAGGCGATGCCGTAGACGAAGAAGTCGAAATACTCGGCCGCCCGCCCGATCACGACGCCGATGGCGATCTCGCCGGGGGCGACCTTGTGGTCGCTCATGGCGAGGCGCGCATCGCGCTCCAGCGGTGTCGAGGAGGCTATGGCGTGATCCGGTGTCATGTCAGGCGACGGCCTCGTACAGAAGGGCTCTGGCCACGAACGGGCCTCGGCCGCGCGGGCGCCCCCTCCCTAGCGCAACGCCGGGGACACGCAAGATTCCGTGCCCCGCGCCGCGCGTTACCCTGACATGCTCGACCGCGCCGATCGTCCCGAGGATCGCCCTCGGGGACCGCGCTGATTCGGCTGTCTCTTGTTCTGCGATTGCCAGATAGCCCCGTGCCCGGCAGGACGCAAAGCCTCCCATTGTCGCGCCCGGGGACATCGCGCGGGATCCGTTTCGTGCGGGCCCGGTGCGCGACACCGATCTCCTCCGCCGACCCGCATCCCCGCCGGCATGGGGCCGGTGACGCTCGGCCGCCTGCCGCGTTGCCAAGCCGGGGAGGCCGCCCCGGCCCGACCCCGTCCGCAGACGAACCCTGAGACCAACCCTCCCCATGCGCCACGAGATCCCACCGCGCTCCGGCACCGCCTTCACCCTCGACCGGGGCCAGCGCCTCACCGTGATCGACCCGCAGGGCGAGCAGGTGGCCGACCTCCTCGCCTTCCGGCGCGACGACATCGACGAGGTGATCTCGTCGGGCCGCACGCTGGACTATGCCAGCCGCATCTTCCTGACGACCGGCGACAAGCTCTACTCGAACCGCTCGAACGTGCTCCTGGAGATCGTGGCCGACACGGTCGGGCGGCACGACTTCCTGCTCACCCCCTGCTCGGCCGACACCTTCCGGATCATCTACGGCGACACCGAGCCCCACCGGGGCTGCTTCGGCAACCTCGCGCACGCGCTGGCGCCCTACGGTATCGGGCCGGACCGGATCCCCGTGGCCTTCAACGTCTTCATGAACGTGGCGGTGGACGGCGCGAGCGGCGCGCTGGAGGTCCGCCCCCCCCTGAGCCGGGCGGGCGACCACGTGACCTTCGAGGCGCGCGAGGACCTGATCGTCGGGCTCACCGCCTGCTCGGCGCTGCAATCGAACAACTACGCCTTCAAGCCGATCCAGTACGAGATCGCGTGATACATCTTGTGATGGGTCGTTTCGGAGGTGTTGGGGCGAGCCGCGATGGGCTCTCTGCCCGTGCGGGCTGCCACGTTCGCACCTCTCGGAGCCGGCCCGCGCGTTCTCCCTCCCCCGCAGAGGGAGGAGGGAGAGCTTCGCGTGCCACCCCGAGGACGCGCTCGCCCGGGCAGGCCCGCGTCCCGCATCGTGCGCCCCGGCACGCGCGACGTGGGAGCCGATCGCGTCCTGCCGCTTTGACGTGCCGTGCCCTTCCCCGAACGGACGCCGCCCATGCCCGACACGCCCCAGGATCCCGCCGCCCCCCGCGCCCTCGCCTATTCCGAGCGGGCCAAGCGCCAGTCCTTCCAGACCATCGCGATCATCGCGGGGCTGATCGTGTTCATCATGGTGGTGTTCGGCTTCCTGTTCGGCGCGGGCCGTCTGATCGCGTGACCGGTCAGAACGGCCGGACCGGTTGACCGCGACCGCCCGGGGGGCCACTGACGCGCCTCGGTTCGGGCGGGAGCGGAGGGAGACGGTGTCCGGCAGCGATCCCGCGAGCGTCGCCGTCGGCCTCACGCTGTTCCGGCCGAGTCCCGCGCAGGTGGAGGCGGTCTGCCGCCTCGCCGCGGCGAGTCCCGGGCCGGTCCTGGCCTTCGACAACGGCGGCCTGCCGGCCGGCGCGGCCGAGGCCCTGGAGCGCGCCGGCATCCGGCTGCTCTCGGCCGGCCGCAACCTCGGCATCGCCGCGGCGCTGAACGCCCTCGCGGAGACCGCGACCGGGCTCGGCGCGCGCCGCATCCTCCTGCTCGACCAGGATGCCGGCCCGCAGGGCGAGATGCTGCGCGCGCTGCTGGCCGCGGCGGATCGGCTCGACGGCGCGGCCCGATCACGGC
>NZ_LSIX01000322.1:0-1770 GCF_001556475.1 Methylobacterium sp. CCH5-D2
GCCCAAGGGACCGCCGAAGGGACCGCCGAAGGGACCGCCGAAGGGACCGCCGAAGGGACCGCCGAAGGGCGCGGCCGGCCGCGGCGCGAGCCGCGGACCCCGGCCGGGCCAGGGCCGGCCGGAGCGCGCCCGCACCGGCCCGCGCAGCAGCGCCCTCGACGCGGCCCAGCGCGCGGCGCAGCTGCGCGGCGACGAGCGCGACGCCCGCGCCCCCTGGTCGCCGGTCGAGGCGGAACCCGCCGGCCCGGCGCCCCGCGCCAGACCGGCAGCCGTTAGGCCGGCGAACGCCAAGGCTGCTGCGAAGCCGGCGGCCAGGACCGCGGCCGGGCGTGCCCCGGCCCGCCGCGCCGAGGCGGCGCCCGCACCCGCCGCACCGACGGCCCCGAGCCGGCGCGAGCAGCGGGCGGCGGCCTCCGCCACCCTGGCCTCCGGCGTGCAGACCCTGACCGTGGAGCCCGACGAGGACGGGATGCGGGTCGACCGCTTCCTCACCGCGCGGTTTCCCCAGCTTCCCTTCACCCGGATCCAGAGCCTCGTGCGCAAGGGCGAGCTCCGGATCGACGGCAAGCGCGCGAAGGCGCAGGAGCGGCTGGCGCCGGGCCAGAGCGTGCGCGTGCCCCCCCTGAAGCTCGACGCGGACGCCGCGCGCCCGCGCAACCCCGTGCGCGACCGCGACGACGCCGAGTTCCTGCGCTCGCTGATCCTCTACGAGGACCAGGACATGATGGTGCTGAACAAGCCCTTCGGCCTCGCGGTTCAGGGCGGGTCCGGCACCGTGCGGCACGTGGACGGCCTGCTCGAGGCGCTCACCGGCCCGGACGGGCAGAAGCCGCGCCTCGTCCACCGGCTCGACAAGGACACGGCGGGCTGCCTCATCGTCGCCAAGACCCGGCTCGCGGCGGCGACGCTCGCCAAGAGCTTCCGCTCGCGCGCGGCGCGCAAGATCTACTGGGCGCTCACCGCCGGCGTGCCGAAGGTGCGCCAGGGCCGGGTCTCGACCTATCTGGTGAAGGACGAGCCGACCGAGGCCGACGCCCGCATGCGGGTGGCCAAGCACGGTGAGGAGGGGGCCGCGCACGCGCTCACCTACTACGCGATGGTCGATCAGGTGGCGCAGAAGCTGTCCTGGATCTCGTTCAAGCCGGTGACGGGGCGCACCCACCAGCTGCGGGCGCACGCCGCCCATATCGGCCACCCGATCGTCGGCGACCCGAAATACTTCGACGTCGAGAACTGGGCGCTGCCCGGCGGCATCCAGAACCGGCTGCACCTGCTGGCCCGCAGGATCGTGATCCCGCACCCGCGCACCGGCCGGCCGGTGGACGTCAGCGCGCCGCTGCCGCCCCACATGGCGCAGAGCTGGAACCTGCTCGGCTTCGACGCCGGCCGCTACGACCCGGTGGTCGACGCGCCGGAGGATTGATGCCTCGACGGATCGACGCCCCGAAGGATCGGAGCCTGGCGGGGCCTCTGTCACCCCGCCGCCTTGGCAAGAGGCCGGTGTGACCAATATCCTGCGGGACGATCGGCGGCCCGGCTCCCGGCGGGGCCCCGCGCCTGCCCGTGAAGCGCCCGGTGAGACCTCATCGACATGAAGCACGCGACGCTGTCCTGGCTCGCCGCACTGAGCCTGCTCGGATCGGCGACCTTCGCCGCGGCCCAGCAGCCGGGCAGGGCGCCGCAGGCTCCCGCCGCCGCACCGAGCCACGTGGCGCTGCGGGCCGCGGCGCCGGGCCAGCCGGCGCAGGCCCAGCCGCCGCAGGCCCCGCA